>JANRKN010000031.1:0-13790 GCA_033763435.1 Planctomycetota bacterium | reverse complement strand
GGCGGAGGTGAGGATGCCCAGCGCGACGATCGCGAGGAGGAGGGCGAACGCGGCGGAGTTGTTGACGAGCTAGTAGAGGCCGTAGGAGGCCCAGGCGGTGGCGTAGAGCGAGCCGATTCCGGAGGCGAGCAGTCCGGCGGCGGCCCAGTCGCCGATGCGCTTGCGGAAGAGGAATCCGGCTGCGAGGAGGCCCGAGCCGAAGACGAGGCCGCCGAGGCAGCGCATGGCGGGCGTGACGTGCTTCATCCAGCCCTGGTCGTACGCGAACTTGAGGCCCAGCCCGACGCCGAGCATGACGATGACGGCGCCGGCGATCGCGTACCAGCGCCCCCCCACCGCCGCTTCGACGGTCGAGCCCGGCGCGGATGGGCGCGCCGCGGGCCTTGGCCGGGGCGGCGTGCGCGAGGGGATCGGCGAGACAACCGTCCGCACAGGCGGGGGCAGCGTCGGCGGGGTCGTGGGCGGCGTGAGAGCGGGTGCTACGGATGCGGGTGCCGCGATCGGCGCGGGGGGAGGCGGAACCGGCGCGACGCCCGCGCGGGCTTCGAGGGCGGCAAGGCGACGCTCGATCGCGTCGAGCCGGCCGGCGAGCGGATCGGGCGTTTCGGGGTGGTTCGGCGTGCCGAGGGTCATGGGAGACTCCTGTCGGGAACGGTCGGCCAAGGCGAGGACTCGCGGGCGAGTGATTAGTGTTCGCTAACTAAGTGGACACTAACTGAAATCGGACGCCGACGCAAGCGTGTGTGGACAAGTCCGGCCAAAATCGAGGGGAGAACGTCCGAAAAGCTTTAGGAACCGAGAGTTACGGTCAGGGCCGGGGTGTGCTCGGGACCGTCGGGGGTGAGCAGGCTCTCGATCAGGACGATCTGGCCCACCGGGAAAGACTCTGGGGCGGGGAGAGGCTCCTCGATCTGGATGCCCTTCTCATGTTCGAATCGGGCGACGGTCAGGTGAGGCAGGAATTCCTCGCGGCGCTGCTTGGGATTGCGGGCGAGGCGGTGGACGAGCCGACGGCGGAGCTCGAGCAGTGTCGGCGGCGCGTCGGTCGCGACGCACAGCGTGCGCGGCGGGGTGGGCGCTTTCGGCAGCGTGGTCAGCGACCGTGCGGTGAGGGCGAAGGCTTTAAGGCCGGAGGCGGAGCGTTCGACGCTCTCAGCGATGTCGTCGCGCTCGCGCATCTCGACGGGGCCGATGAACATCGCGGTGAGATGGATCTGCTCGGGCGGGGGCTGGCGGAACTTCACGCGGCGATCGGGCGCGAGGCGAGTGTGCGCGAGCGAAAGCCATCGCCGGGCGAGGTCGATCGGCGGGTAGAGCGCGACGAAGAGTCGGACTTGGCCCCACGGCATGCGCGGGCCTCCGGGAGGAAACGGGCGGGCTTAGAAGTTGGGCGTGGGCGCGCGGAACTCGTCGAGCTTGATGGAGCGGAAGTAGTCGATGGTGCGCTTGAGGCCTTCTTCGAGCGGGACCTTGGGCTCCCAGCCGAGGTGCTTGCGGGCGAGGGTGATGTCGGGCTGACGCTGGGAGGGATCGTCGGCGGGGAGGGGCTTGTGGATCAGCTTGCCCTTGCTGCCGGTGAGGCGCAGGACGTTCTCGGCGAGCTGCTTGATGGTGAACTCGACGGGGTTGCCGATGTTGACCGGGCCGATGAAGTCGTCGGGGCCGTTCATCATGCGGATGATGACTTCGACGAGGTCATCGACATAGCAGAAGGAGCGGGTCTGCTTTCCTTCGCCGAAGATGGTGATGTCCTCGTTGTAGAGGGCCTGGCGGATGAAGTTGGAGACGACGCGGCCGTCGAAGGGGTGCATGCGCGGGCCGTAGGTGTTGAAGATGCGGACGACGCGGATGTTGACGCCGTTGTGGCGGTGGTAGTCGAAGAAGAGGGTTTCGGCGGCGCGCTTGCCTTCGTCGTAGCAGGCGCGGGGGCCGATGGGGTTGACGTTGCCGCGGTAGGTTTCGGGCTGGGGATGAACTTCGGGATCGCCGTAGACCTCGCTGGTGGAGGCCTGGAGGACCTTGGCGCGGCAGCGTCGGGCCATGCCGAGGATGTTGATCGCGCCCAGGACGGAGGTCTTCATGGTCTTGATCGGGTTGTACTGGTAGTGGCCCGGCGCGGCGGGGCAGGCCATGTTGTAGATCTCGTCGACCTCGAGCCAGAGGGGGTGGGTCACGTCGTGGCGGATGAGTTCGAAGTTGGGCTTGCCGAGCAGGTGGGCGACGTTGGACTTCTGGCTGGTGAAGAAGTTGTCGAGGCAGATGACGTCGTGGCCTTGCGCGACGAGACGGTCGCAGAGGTGCGACCCCAGAAAGCCCGCGCCGCCCGTGACAAGGATCCGCCGAATCTTCATGCCCTTCTCCAGCAACCGGCCCACCGATGCGAGTGATGAGATGCGGGTGAGGTCCCGCGCTTTGGGAGTCGATGGTAGCTCGGCTCAGCGTGCCGAGCGGATGGCGAGCCAACGGCCATAGTCCCGCAGCGCGTCGGCGGGCGAGTGCGAGGGCGCCCAGCGCAGGCCCGAGCGAGCGGCGGCCATGTCGGCCTGCGTGAAGTCCTGGTAGAAGGCGCGGATGGCCGGGGGCATGTCGAAGTATTCGATCGGGCGGTCGGCCTCGGAGAAGCCCAGCCCCTCGCGCACGGCGCTGGCGACGAGCGAGAAGGGCGTCGCGACGCCCGAGCCGAGGTTGTAAACGCCGGGGGTGATGTCGCGGTCGAGCCCTGCGGCGGCGATGGTGCAGTCGACGACGTCGTGGACGCTGACCTGATCGCGCGACTGGGAGCCGTCGGCAAAGAGGCGCGGGTTCTTGCCGGCGAGCATCTGCTGGGCGAGCTGATAGGCCATCGAGGCCATCTTGCCCTTGCGGGATTCGCCGGGGCCGAAGACGTTGAAGTACCGCAGACCGACGGCGCGCAGGCCGCGGGCGGAGGCCATGGAGCGGTGCACGCCTTCGAGCAGCCATTTGCTGAAGCCGTAGACGTTGTTGGGGACGCCCGAGGCGCTTTCGGGAAAGGGCTCGCGCGTGTTGCCCTGCGGGGGCGAGCCGTAGGTCGCGGCGCTGGAGGCGTACACGAGCGGGACGCGAAGCTCGGCGCAGGCGCCGAAGATCGGCATCGCGTGCTCGCAGTTGACGCGGATCATTTCGTTCTCGTCCATCACGGTGGTGTCGGTGATGGCGGCGAGGTGAAAGACCGCGGCGGGGCGGAGGTCCTCGACCATGCCGTGCCAATCGAGGTCGGCGATCGAGCGGGCGATGTACGCGCCCTCGAAGGGCGCGAGCGACCGGCGCTCGAAGGCCTCGACAAGGTTCGCGAACGAGCCCGAGCGATGGTCGTCGACGACGTGGAGCGAGGCGCCCGGATACCGGCGGGCGAGTTCGGCGGCGAGGTTGGAGCCGATGAACCCCGCGGCGCCGGTGACGATGAATGTGGGCGGCTTCGTCGCCTTGCGGGGCGAGGGCTTGCCTGCGGCTTTGGCGGCGGGTTTGGATGAGGGCTTCTTGGGCATGGCGGGTGCGCGGGGGAAAGGTCAGCGGTCGGGCGCGGGGCCGGTGCCCGGCGGGATGACGAGGACCTGGCCGACCTTGAGGTCGGAGCGGCTGGAGAGTTTGTCGCGGTTGGCGTTGAAGATGAGGTCGATGTTGGCCTGGGTGCCGTACATCCGTTGTGAGATCCGCGCGAGGCTGTCGCCCGAGACGACGGTGTAGGTACGGGCCTCGTCGTAGCGGATGCTGCCGGGGGGCGGAGTGGTCGGTGCGCGGTCGGGCGCGGCGGTTTTGGGCTGCGGCACGGGCTCGGCCGGGCGCGCGGGAGCCGGCTTGCCCTCGATATTGCGCGGGTCTTTGGGGACGCGAAGGGTGCGGCCCGGGCGGAGGCGGTCGGGCGTGACGAACGGATTGGCGCGAGCGATCACGGTGGAGAGGCGCGAGGAGCCGTAGAACTTCTGGGCGATGCTCGCGAAGGTGTCGCCCTTCTGCACGGTGTAGGCGTGGAACTCGGGCGGGATGATCGCGGCCTCGGGCGCCGACGCGCGGGCCGGTTCGCGCGGAGGGTCAGGGCTGGTCCGCGGCGCTGGCTGAGGGCGCTCAGGAGGCTGCTGCGGAAGCTCGCGCGGCGCGGGCTCGGGGTCGGGTGACGACTCGTCCGAAGGGGACGGATCGACCTCGCTGCTCTCGTCGGCTGCGGCGACCGAGATTCGAGGGCGCGGCTCCCACCACCAGTACACGGCAACCCAGATCGCGACGAGCAGCAGCAGGCCTCCGGCGAGGCGTGTCACCGACTCTTCCGAGGCTCGTCCTGCCCGCGAAGCCATGCGTGTGGGTCCTTGCCCGCGATCAATCGGGCACGGGCGTGTTCTCTTCCTTCTTCGACCAGACGATCGGCGCGGCGACCGCGACGGAGGAGTAGGTGCCGACGATGAGGCCCGTGAGCAGCGCGAAGGCAAAGGCGCGGACGCCTTCGCCGCCGACGGTGTAGAGGATGAGGCAGGAGAGGAGCGTGCTGCCGCCGGTGATCACGGTACGACTGAAGGTTTCGTTGACGGCGGTGTTGATCATCGTGCGGCTGGCATGGAGCGACTTTCCGCGGTTCTCGCGGATGCGGTCCATGACGACGATGGTGTCGTTGAGCGAGTAGCCGGCGATGGTGAGCAGCGCCGCGATCATGTTGAGGTCGATCTTGAAGGGCAGCAGACCCAGCGACCGTGCGAGCGGCTCGGTAGAGGCGTTGTCGTAAAGGATCTCGCAGAGGGCGATGAGGCCGACGACGGTGAGCACGTCGTGAACGAGCGCGATCACGGCCGCGATCGAGTAGCGGGCGCCCTTGAACCGCACCCAGATGTAGATGCCGATGAGCAGGAAGGAGATGAGCGTGGCGGTGACGGCCTGTGCGCGGAAGGTTGCGGCGATGGCCGGGCTGAACTGCTGGACGCTCGCAGGCGTGCTGGTTTCGGTGAGAGCGGCGCGCGTGAGGTTCCATTCGCGCTGCGCGACCGTCTGCTCCCAACGCTCGAGGTTGTCGAGGCTCGAAAGCGCCTCGTCGCGGACGATCACGACCGCGGTCTTCACCGCGCTGTCGTCGCCCTCGATCACGATCACCTCGCGCGGGCGGGTGAGCGTGTCGGAGTAGTCAGCCTGCTGGCGCAGGCGCTCGAGACGGTCGGTCAGGGATTCGAGCGTCGGGGGCGGCGAGAGGTTCTCGAGGACAATCGCCAGGCCGCCGAGGTACGGACGCACGTCGTTGCGAATGTTCGGGCGGTCGATGTTGTCACCCAGGCGCGCCTGAACCACGCGGAACGCGGGAGCGTCGAAGAGGCGCTCGCGGTCAGAGCGGACGAAGGCGATCGGCGGGCGGGCTTCGAGCTTGTCTGAGAACTTGGCGACGACCGAATCGACGATGGCGCGCGCGTCGGTGGCGACGGTGCGGATTTCGAACTGGTCGCTGGTGATGCCGTCGCCGCGCGGGTTGATGGGGATGACTTCCGCGCTGCGGAGCTGCTGGATCTGGTCGTTGGTGGGGTTGGCCTCGGCGATCTGGACCAGGCGGTCTTGGACCTGGGCGCGGGTGAGGGTTTCGCGCTCGGAAGCGCCGGGCTTCTGGAGGAAGGTCATGGTGACCTTGGTTCCGCCGCGGAACTCGTTGTCGAGCATGAGCTCGCCGCGGTTGAAGACGGCGAACATGCCCAGAGCGACGTAGGCGGTGGAGATGCCGAAGAAGACGTAGCGCCACTTCATCCAGTCGAACTTGGGGGTGAGCAGCCGCTGGAGGCCCGGGATGGCGGTGGGCAGCATGTGGGTGTGCCGCCAGCCGAACTTGCCGACGAGGATGTCGAAGACCAGTCGGGTGACGACGATGGCGCAGAAGAGGGTGGAGACGACGCCGATGCCCATGGTGATGGCAAAGCCGCGGATCTCGGGCGTGCCGACGAAGCCCAGAACGAGGACGACGATGAGGTTGGTGACGTTGCCGTCGACGATGGAGGAGAGGGCCTTGCTGAAGCCCAGGCGTACGGCGGTTCGGAGGTCGTTGCCCTTGGAGAGTTCCTCGCGCATGCGTTCGTAGACGAGCACGTTGGAGTCGACCGCCATGCCGAACGTGAGGATGATGCCGGCGATGCCGGGCATGGTGAAGGCGGCGTTGTTCAGCGCCATGCATCCGAGGATGATGACGGCGTTCACGAGCAGCGCAACGACGGCGATGATGCCGCACCAGAAGTAGTAGACCGTCATGAAGAGCGCGACGGCGATCAGCGAGTAGACCGCGGCCTTGAAGCCCATCTGGAGGTTGTCCGAGCCCAGGTCGGGCGCGAGCGACGACACGCTGATGGGCTCAGGGCTGAGCTTGGCGCCCAGGGCGCCCGCGCGGAGCGTGCGGATGATGTAGCGGCGCTCTTCGGGCGAGAAGTCACCCGTGATCTGGCCTGAGGTGGAGATGGCGCTCTGGAGCGTCGGGGCGGTGTAGACCTCGTCGTCGAGCAGGACGGCCATCTGGCGCTTGACGTGCTCGCGCGTCAGCTCGCCCAGCAACTGCCCGCCCCGGGTGTCCATGCTGAAATTGATCGATGGGCGACCGACCTCATCCTGACCTTCGAACGCGCCCGCGACGCGCCACGTTCCCTTGGCGGGCGTGAGGGTCTGCTGGGGCGTGTCCCACGCGAGCATGTAGTAGTTGCCCTGGTGGCGTTCGACGACGTAGCCCATGCCAGCGAAGTGCGAGGCGGGGTCGGCCTCGATGCTGCGGAGGTTGCGCAGGCTGTTGTTGTGCCAGGCGTCGATCTTGTTGATGCGGTACCAGTGGGCGTCGGAGGAGCGGACGTTGCGCGGGCCGCGCTCGCGGAGTTCGGCGCGGAGACGGGCCTCGTCGGGGTGCTCGCCGGGCTTGGCGGTGATGCGGAACGCGAGGACGCCGGCGCCGCGGAGGAGGCGGACGAGGTCCTGCGGGTCGTCCATCGTCGCGCGACGGCCCTCGTAGGCGTTCCAGTCCGTGACGATCTGGTCGATCAGGCCCTTGGACGCCGCGTGCTGCGTGCGCAGGGCGTCGAGCGCGATCTCTCGCTCGCTGGGCAGCGGCACGATCTCGCCCGAGTCATCGTCCTTGATGGAGCGAGCGCGGGGCGAGGCCTGGAGCGCGCGGCGGACGTCGTCGGGGCTGATGCTGCTCTTGACGACTTCGGTGCGGGCGTCTTCGTACGAGTTTTCCGCGGCCGCGGCCTTGGTGACCGCGGCATCAATCTCGGCTTCGGGCGCCTTGGCTTCCTGCAGACGGGACAGCTGTGCGCGAGCGGCGGTCGCGGCGTCGAGCGCGGCCGCGGCCTTCTCCAGCAGCGCCTTGCGTTCGGCCAGGCCTCCCGAGGCGGCTTCGATCGCCGCGGCGCGTTCGGCGCCCGGCAGACGCATGATCTGCTCAAGGCGCGTCTCGCTCAGTGAGGCGCGGCCGATGCGGCGGAGGTCGTCTTCGACCTTCTCACGCAGCGCCTTCACCTCCGGGCCGGGCAGGGGCATCGTGATCTCGATGCGGTCGCGGCCCTGAGCGACCATCGAGATTTCCTGCAGACCGTCGGGGTCCACGCGGTTCTTGAGGATCTCGATCACCTCGGCGAGGACCTGCGTCGGGTTCTCGCCCGGCGCGATCTGCACGGAGTAGACGAGGCTCACGCCGCCGGACAGGTCCTTGCCGAGGCGGAGCTTGTCCTTGGGCGGATAGATCGAGAACGCCATGAACACGAGCACGGCGATCGTGAGAATGACCCTGCGAAGTACGGGCTGCATCGAATCCTCAGCGTGAGAGAACCGTCGAACCGCCCCACCACCACCCCACCCCAACCCACCCCACCAACCCACCGTCGCCTCACCATCCGATCACGAACGGGCGGCTTGGCGCCCGACGAGTCGATCGGACCGGGCCTCAGGCGGCCTTGCCGTCGGACTTGGTTTCGGGCTTGCCGTCGGGGCGGGAGGAAAGGATCGTCTGGACCGCGGCGCGGGTGAAGCGCAGGCGGGCTTCTTCGGAGCGGATGACGATCTCGTCGTCGGTGATGTCGGTGACGATGCCGACGATGCCGCCGGACATGAGGACCTTGTCCTGCTTCTTGAGGGAGGCCATGAGTTCAGCGCGGCGCTTCTTCTCCTTGCGCCCGGTAAAGACCGAGACGAGGATGAGGAGCGCGAGCATGCCGAACATCAGGAAGAGGAAGGACATGTCGCCGCCCGGGGGCCGCGCGCCCGCGGGGGCGCCGGGCTGACCGGCGATGGGCTGGCCTTCCTGCGCGGCGGTGACGGAGCCGGGCTGTCCGCCGGTGGTCGCGGGGGCCGCGGCGCCCTGCGGGACACCAACGGCGGACTGCGCGAGCGTCGTGCCGGGCGTGAGCCAGAGGTTGAAGTTCGAGGTCATCGGAAGGGTCGAATCGGCCTGGAATCCGTGGGTCATGATCTTGTCGAGTCCTTGAAACCAGCCTCGGGTGAGGATCGCCCGCCCGCACGAAAACCGCGCGGGCCTGAGCGGGCCCGGAACTGAGCGGCCAGTTTATGCAGGTTCGGGGCGAGAATCCCCAACAATCACCGGCCAGCGCAGGGCGAGGCCATCCCAGTCGTCGGTGAGGATCGTGGCGCGAAGATCGGCCATGAGGCGCTGGAAATGGCGGAGGTTGTGGAGGCTGACGAGGATGGGGCCGAGCATTTCGCCGGCCATGAAGAGATGCCGAAGATAGGCCCGGCTGAAGACGCCGCCCCCTCCACCAGCCCGCGGACCGGCGGCGCAGGCGGGGCAGTCGCAGGCGGGGTCGATGGGGAGCGGGTCCTCGGCGAACTTGGCGTTACGGAGCCGGACCTGACCCCGGGGCGTGAAGGCGTTGGCGTTGCGCCCGTTGCGGGTGGGCAGGACACAGTCGAACATGTCGACCCCCGCACGGACGGCCGCGACGATGTCGCGCTCGTAGCCCACGCCCATGAGATAGCGGGGTTTGTGTTCGGGGAGCAGGGGCGCGGTGAAGGCGACGACGCGGGCGATGTCGGCGGAGGTTTCGCCGACGGCGACCCCGCCGATCGCGTAGCCCGGGAGCTCGATGTTGGTGATGCGCTCGGCGCTCCAGCGTCGGCGGTCGAGGTCGGTGCCGCCCTGGACGATGCCGAAGAGGGATTGCTCGGCGGGGCGTGCGTGGGAGGCCTTGCAGCGTTCCAGCCAGCGGACTGTGCGCTCGTTGGCGATGTCCAGACGCTTGGCGTGGTCGATCGAGACGCCGACGCCATCGCGCTTGATCGCGGCCGAGACGCGGCCGCGCTGGGCGGGATCACTGGCGCCCTCGAGCGCCACGGCCGTTTCGCCCACGGGCGGAGGGCAGTCGTCGAAGGCCATGATGATGTCGGCGCCCAGCTCGTTCTGGATGCGCATGGCGTCCTCGGGCGTCATGCGGATCATCGAGCCGTCGACGATGGACTTGAAGGTGACGCCCTCGTCGTCGACGCGGTTGGTGTCGGCGAGGCTGAAGGCCTGATAGCCCCCTGAGTCGGTGAGGATGGGGCCGTCCCAGTTCATGAAGCGGTGCACGCCGCCCATGCGCGCGACGAGGGGCGAGCCGGGGCGGAGCATCATGTGGTAGGTGTTGTTGAGGAGGATCTCGGCGCCGGTCGCGCGAACGTGGGCGGGGAAGATGCCCTTGACGCTGCCTCGGGTGCCGACGGGCATGAATGCTGGGGTCGGGAACGAGCCGTGGAGCGTGGTCACCAGGCCCGTGCGTGCGTGGGTGGAGGCCGAGCGGGCGCGGATGTCAAAGGTGAGCGCGGCGGTCACGGGTCAGGCCCCGTTCCGCTTGCGCTGGCTGGCGCGCTCGAGGGTGGCGCGCTCCTTGTCGGAGAGTGCGTGCAGGCCCTTGTCGCGGACCTTGTCGAGGATGCGATCGACCTCAGCATCGGTCTGGCCCGGGGGCGGTCCTGCGGCGGGGGCATCGGGCTTCTTGCGGGAATCGTCGAAGATGTCGAAGAAGTCGCGGAGAAGGTGGGAGTTGCGGATGAAGAAGAAGCCGGCGATCGCGCCGCCGAGGTGAGCCGCTTCACCGCCGGCGTTCTTGGCGCCGAGGAAGACGGAGATGAAGGCAATCGCGACGTAGCCGTAGGCGAAGAACTTCATCTTGAGCGGGATGGGGGGGATCAGGAGCTGGACGACGGCGTTGGGGGCGATGAACGCGCAGGCGAGAATGACGCCGAAGACGCCCGCGGAGGCACCGACGAGGGGCGTGGCGGCGCTGCCGTAGAGGAGGCCGGGG
Source organism: Planctomycetota bacterium (assembly GCA_033763435.1). Taxonomy (GTDB): domain Bacteria; phylum Planctomycetota; class Phycisphaerae; order Phycisphaerales; family UBA1924; genus JANRKN01. The sequence goes on along the minus strand of JANRKN010000031.1, from coordinate 3,537 downwards.
ATGCCGGTGAGTCCCATCTTGGCGGCGATGATGCCCGCGAGGTTGAGGAGGAGATAGGCCAGGCCGCCGCAGATGCCGCAGACGAGGTAGAAGGCGAGGTACTTCTTCTTGCCGAGGTACTGCTCGACCATGGCGCCGAAGAAGTAGAGGCCCATCATGTTCATGAAGAGGTGCAGGACGCCCGCGTGGAGGAACTGGAAGCTGACCAGGCGCCAGACCTCGAGCTTGAAGAGGGTGACGGTGGAGAAGTGGCCCCACCATCCGAGGACGTCGAACTGGCCCAGCCCGAGCACGGCGAACTTTGGGAGAAAGGCTTGGACGACGAAGATGACGACGTTGACGATGATCAGCAGCGTGTTGACGGGCAAGGCAGACCAGGGCGCGCCGGGGGCACGCCAAGGCTTGTTGTCCCGTGCATAGCCGCGTTCGCTCAGCGCCATCCGTGCCCTTTCGTTGTGTGCCGAGACTCTCTGCCCGATCGGGCCCCCGAAGGTCCTTCTTCGGTTCCGGGCCGTCGAACTTTACACAAGCGGGCCGCCCGCGAGCAGGCCCTTTCGGCGGGCCCAGAGCAGCGTGAGGATGGATTTGGCGTCGGCGATGTGGCCTTGGTCGAGCAGATCCCAGACGCCGCCGGGCCCGTGGACGGGCGTGGGCTCGACGGTCATGCTCTCGTCGAGTTCCATCGCCTGTCCGACCGGCGCGAGGCCCGTGGCGAGGAACGCGTGCATCAGCTCGTCGGTGAGGCCCGGGGTGGTCCAGAAGCTCGTGAGGTGTGTCAGCGACGCGGCGCGATAGCCGGTTTCTTCGATGAGTTCGCGCGGGGCGCAGGCCTCGGGGGCCTCGCCGCGCTCGATGGTGCCGGCGGGGAGTTCGAGGATCGCGCGCCCCAGCGACAGGCGCCAGTTGCGGATCAGCACCACGCGGGGCCCCTGCGGCGAGTCAAGGACGGGCAAGATCACGACGGCGCCGGGATGCCGGACGACCTCGCGTGAGAACTCGGCGCCCGAGCGTGCGGAGCGGACGCGGAGGCGCTCGAAGGAGAATTTTTTGCCGACGTGGAGCGTCTCGCGCGCGACTTCGATCATTGCGGACGGGCCCGGAGGCGCGGGGGCGGGAGGAACGTCGTCACTTTTTTCCTGGTGCGGCATCGATCGACTATTGTTGGCCGAACTCGAGAGCAGCAGTGAACGATCCCGCCGCTGAGAACGAACACGCCCCGTGACGACCGCCGCGCCCCAAACCCGGCCCTCCGCTTCCGCCTCGGCCCACGAGCGCGGCAAGGACATCATCCGCTTCACGGGCGTCCGCAAGGCCTTCGGTCCTCAGGTGGTTCTCGACGGGCTCGACCTCGCGTTCACCGAGGGCAAGACCACCGTCGTTCTGGGCCCTTCGGGCTCGGGCAAGAGCGTGATGCTCAAGCACATCGTGGGGCTGCTCAAGCCCGACGCGGGGCGCGTCGAATTCGATGGCACGCGGATCGACACGCTCGGCGAGCGCGAGCTGATTCCGTTCCGGCTGCAGATCGGCTTTCTGTTTCAGATGGCCGCGCTGTTTGACTCGATGAGCGTCGAGGAGAACATCTCGTTCCCGCTCGTGGAGCACACGCGCCTTTCGCCCGCCCAGCGGCGCGACCGCGTGCGCGAGGCGCTGCGGGTCGTGGACCTCGAAGGCGTCGAGCGCAAGCTTCCCAGCCAGCTCTCGGGCGGGCAGCGCAAGCGCGTGGGCCTCGCGCGCGCGATCGTGACCGAGCCGCGGGTGGTGCTGTACGACGAGCCGACGACGGGGCTGGATCCGATCAGGTCCGACGGGATCAACGAATTGATCCTGAAGCTTCGGCGCGAGCTGGGCGTGACGGGGATCGTGGTGACGCACGACCTGACGAGCGCACGGAAGGTGGCGGACCGCGTCGTCATGCTGCTGAACGGAAAGATTGCCGCCGACGGGACTTTTGCGCAGCTTGAGGCTTCGCCCGATCCGCGGGTGCAGCACTTCCTGGCCGGGCAGTACAGCCGCGAAGACGACGACGCGCTGAACAAGGATGCGCCAGCGGACGAGGAGCCCGCGGGCCCGACGACCCGGCGGGGCGGACCGCCGAGCGGGCTGACGTCCTGAGTCGATGGTCGCACGACGCACCTCCTACCTTTCAGGCACCCATGAAGTCTCCCCTGGCCCGTGACTTTCTCGTTGGTCTTACCGCGCTGCTGGGCGCGGCGGGGCTGATCGTGATTCTGTTCGTGACGGGCGAAGCCCGGCGCGTCTTTGAGCGCAACTACTTCGTGACGCTGAGGCTTGAGTCCGCCGCGGGGCTGACGAGCAATTCGCGGGTGCTCCTCAACGGCGTGCGCGTCGGACAGATCGCCGAGCTCCGGCCCATGCTCCCCCCCGCCACGGGCGCGCGCGCGGTGCTGCGGATCCGCACCGACTACCAGATCCCGTCGAACGTGATGCCCAAGCTCAATTCGGCGCTGATCGGCGATGCGGCGTTGGATCTGGTCATCCCGCCCGGAACGACACCCGACCAGCCCAAGCTCGCGACCGGCGCAGTGCTGCCCGCTGAGGGCGAGGCGCCCTTCAGGTTGTCAGGGCTGTTCGATGGACTGGCAGAGCAGGTGCAGGGGCCGCTCTCGGACCTCACGGGCGAGGTCAAGCGCGTCTCGAGCAACTTCGACACGCTGACCAAAACGTACACCGAGCTGGGCGAACGCGCGACGGACCTGCTCAGGCCCGTGTCGCCCGACGAGGCCGCGGCCGGCAAGGCCCCCACTCTCGCGACGCTGATCGCGAGCGCCAACACCGCGATCACCAACGCCAACCGCTGGCTGGGCGACGATTCGCTGCTGACCAGCGTGCGGGACTCGGCCGAGAAGATCAACGCGTTCGTCGAGCGTGCCGATGGTGCGGTGAAGACGCTCGAGACCAAGGCCTCGGCGGGGCTCGATGCCATCACCGCGGCGAGCAACCAAGCGGCGCCCACGCTCCGGAAGATTCAGGACGCGGCCGAGCAGCTTCAGGCGCTCACGATTTCGATCAACCAGGGCCAGGGCACGCTGGGCCAGCTCGCGACCAACCCGGACCTCTACAACTCGCTGCGCGACGCCGCCAAGCGGCTGGACCGGACGCTCACCGAGCTGCAGCTGCTGATCGAAAAGTCCAAGGCCGAGGGGATCCCGATCCGGCTGTGAGCACGGCGGTGAGCATCGAGATCAGTTCATTCAAAGAAAAACGCCCTCCGATTGGAGGGCGTTTTCGTTGGGATCAGGATGGATGGGCTTGGGGTGCTGAGCGTGAGGCTCAGCGGTTCCAGGTCCACCGGCCGTAGACCGCGGCCTCGCCCAAGTCTTCCGCGATGCGGATGAGCTGGTTGTACTTGGCGTTGCGGTCGCTGCGGCAGGGGGCGCCGGTCTTGATCTGGCCGCAGTTGGTCGCGACGGCCAGGTCGGCGATCGTCGCGTCCTCGGTCTCGCCCGAGCGGTGGGACATCACGGCCGTGTAGCCGCTCTCCTGCGCGAGCCGGACCGCCTCGATGGTCTCGGTGAG
>JANRKN010000030.1:0-15237 GCA_033763435.1 Planctomycetota bacterium | reverse complement strand
AACGCCCTCCGATTGGAGGGCGTTTTCGTTGGGATCAGGATGGATGGGCTTGGGGTTCTGGGCGCGAGGCTCAGCGGTTCCAGGTCCACCGGCCGTAGACCGCGGCCTCGCCCAGGTCTTCCGCGATGCGGATGAGCTGGTTGTACTTGGCGTTGCGGTCGCTCCGGCAGGGGGCGCCGGTCTTGATCTGACCGCAGTTGGTCGCGACGGCCAGGTCGGCGATCGTGGCGTCCTCGGTCTCGCCCGAGCGGTGGCTCATGACCGCGCCGTAGCGGTTGCGCATCGCGAGGTTGACCGTCTCGAGGGTTTCCGAGAGCGAGCCGATCTGGTTGACCTTGACGAGCACGGCGTTGGCGCAGCCCGTCTCGAGGCCCTTCTTGAGGAACTTCTGGTTGGTGACGAAGAGGTCGTCGCCCACGAGCTGGACCTTGGCGCCGAGCTTGGTGGTGAGCTTCTTCCAGCCGTCCCAGTCGTTCTCAGCCAGGCCGTCTTCGATGGAGCGGATGGGGTACTTGGAGCACCAGTCGGCCCACATCTGGATCATGCCGTCGGTCGAGACCACTTCCTGCGAGCTCTTGAACATCTTGTAGCCGGCCTTGCCGTCCTTGGCGGCCTCGTTCCAGCACTCGCTGGTCGCGGGGTCGAGGGCGACGAAGATCTGCTCGCCCCACTTGTACCCGGCCTTGGCGGTGGCCTCTTCGAGGATCTTCAGGGCGTCCTCGTTGCTCTTGAGGTTGGGGGCAAAGCCGCCCTCGTCGCCGACGGCGGTCGAGAGGTGCTTGGCGTGCAGCACCTTCTTCAGGGCGTGGTAGATCTCGACGCCCGCGCGGAGACCCTCAGCGAAGGTGTCGAAGCCCCAGGGCTGGATCATGAATTCCTGGAAGTCAACGGTGTTGTCGGCGTGCTTCCCGCCGTTGAGGACGTTGAACATCGGGACGGGCAGCGTCCGAGCGCCGGGGCCGCCCAGATAGCGGTAGAGCGGGAGGCCGGCGGCCTCGGCCGAGGCGCGGGCGCAGGCGAGGCTCACGCCGAGGATGGCGTTGGCGCCGAGGTGGGCCTTGTTGGGCGTGCCGTCGATGCCGAGGAGGCGCTTGTCGATGATTTCCTGCGCGGAGGCATCGAGGCCGATGATCTCGGGGGCGATGCGGCGGTTGACGTTCTCGACGGCCTTGAGCACGCCTTTGCCGACGTAGACCTTGGCGTCGCCGTCCCGGAGTTCGACGGCCTCATGCTCGCCCGTGGAGGCGCCCGAGGGAACGGCCGCGCGGCCGACGTGGCCGGATTCGAGGCGGACGTCGACTTCGAGGGTGGGGTTGCCACGGGAGTCGAGGATCTGCCGGGCGCGGACGGATTCGATGAAGAAGGCCATGCTCATCCCTTTCTGCTGACACCAGACACGCACGGGGCCGGAGAACCGGCAACGCGGCCCCGGGGCCCGCGCGCGTTCGAAACTCTGCGATGCCCCTCCGGGAACCCCCATCGCGTCCGGTTTGCCCGCGGGGCGGGCGCCGAACGCCCAACGATAGAAGCGTCGGGGCGGGCTGTCCGGCGGGACGGGGCGAGCGTCGGTGGAAAGCGGCACGGGGTCGGCGGATCGGGTATGTTTGTGAGGTCCGTTCGTTGCCCCGCCCCGAGGAGTCGGCCCGCTCAGGGCCCGCCGCCGATGCCCACGACGCCCCAAGGCTTTCAGATCCGGACCGACCTGCTCAAGGCCGAACTGGTCGAGCAGAGCCGCCGCGTGCAGTCGATTATCGAGGCCGCGTTCGAGGCGGTGTTCGACCGAAACGTCGCGCGGGTGGACGAGGTGAACGCCAAGGACGACGAGATCGACCGGGCGGACGTGGCGCTCGAGCGCGCCGCGGTCGCGCTGCTGGCCGATGCGACCAGCGCGGGCGCCTCGCTCGATGAGGCCCACCTGCGGCTGGTGCTCACGATCGTGAAGATCAACAACGATCTCGAGCGAGCGGCCGACGCGGCGGTCGATGTCGCGGCGCTCGTTCAGAACCTCAAGAACCTCCGCGAGCCTTTCCCGGACACGTTCCGCATGATGGCCAACAGCGTCATCGGCATCGTGCGGGATTCTTCGGCGGCGTTTCACCGCGCCGACCCCGCGCTCGCGAAGGTCACGCTCCAGTCGCAGCACGCCGTGACGGAGTTCAAGAACGCGATCATCCGCGACGCGGAGGACCAGATCGCCCGCGGCAAGATGCACGTGGACTTTGCCTTCCATCTGCACGAGATCGCCAGCCTCGCGGAGCTGATCGCCGACCACTGCACGAACATCTGCGAGCAGGTCATCTACCAGCTCACGGGCTCGATCGTGAGGCACACGGCGACCGAGTGGATCGAGATCAACCCGACCACCCGGCACTGACCCCCGAACTCGGTTAGCGAATCGCCGCGGCCATCGCGCAGGCGCCCTCGAGGGCGGCGAGCGCGCGGGCGACATCGTGGACGCTGTTCATCGCGCTGAAGCTCAGGCGCACGGCGCCTTTGCCGCCCCCGAGCGTGCCGTTCTGGCTGCTGTGCGGATGGACGTTCTGGGGGTGCGTGCCGAGCGCCGCGTGCATGCGCGGGGCGCAGTGGAAGCCGGGGCGGACCAGCAGGCCGAACTCGGACTCCAGCAGCGCCGCGAGCTCGCCCGGCGCGAGCGTGCGGTGGACGAGCGAGAAAACGCCAATGCGTTCGGCGGGGTTCGCGGGGCCCAGCAGCTCGAGGTCGGCGAGTGGGCCGTCGGAAGTGCCTTCGTTCCCGGCGGACGCGCCGAGCATCCGGCAGCCGCGCTCGCGGAGCCCGTCGAGCATCGCGGCGACGAGCTCGAGTTCGTGGGCAAAGAGCTCGCCCTGCTCACGCTTGTCGAGCAGCCATGCGAGGGCTTCAGAGAGTCCCGCGATCCCGGGCGCGTTGTGCGAACCGGGCTCGAACTTCTCGGGCATGGTGAGGGGCTGGACGTCGCGCTCGCTGACGGTGCCGGTGCCGCCCTCACGGAGCGGATCGATGAGGCGCTCGAGGCCGGGCTTCATGCACAGGCCGCCGGTGCCGAGGGGGCCCAGCAGGCCTTTGTGCCCGGGAAAAGAGACCAGGTCGGCGCCCAGGCGCTGCATGTCGACCTCGATGTGTCCGAGCGACTGCGCGGCATCGAGCAGGAACATGGGCCGGCCCAGCGCGTGATCGCAGCGCGCCTGTGCGCAGACCCGGCCGATCTCTTGCGCGGGCTGAATCACGCCGGTCACGTTGCCCGCGTGAAGCGCGACGACCATCAGCGTCTCGAGGCGAAGCGCCCGCGCGATCTCCAGCGGATCGACAAGGCCCGTCCGCGGATCGACCGGCACGCAGGTCCACTCGGCCTCGTCGCGCGTGAAGCCGTTCAGGGGACGAAGCACCGAGTTATGGTCCGACTCGGTCGCCACCAGGTGAACGCGCGACGCGCCCGAGCGGCGGGCGTGCCTCACGGCGCCCTTGACCGCGAGATTGATCGCGTCGGTCGTGTTGAGCGTGAAGACGACGTGGTCGGGCGAGGGCGCGTTGAGGAATCGGCAGAGACGCTCCCGGCAGCGGCGAATGATCGCGCCGCCGTCATTGGCTTCGCGATAGCTGGCGCGCCCGGGCGTGGAGCCGTTGTGGGTCATGTAGGCCGCGACGGCTTCGACGACGCCGGGGGGCTTGGGGAACGTGGTCGCCGCGTTGTCGAGATACAGCCGGCCCGCGCTCACGGCACTGCTCCTTCGAAGATGAGGGCCTTACTTGGGCGCCTTGTAGAACGGCATCGGCACGACCTTGGCGGCCATGACCTGGTCGGCGCCCTTACCCGGGTCAACTTGCAGTTCGGTGCCGACCGCGGACAGCGCCGCGGGAACGCGCGCCATCGCAATGGACTTGTTCAGCGTCGGGCTCACGCAGCCGGAGGTGACGACGCCGACGCCTTTGCCGCCGTGGTGAACCGCAAAGCCCTGGCGCGCGGCGCGCTTGCTGTCGATCTCGAGGCCCACGAGCTTGATGGGTGAGCCGCCCGAGGCGATGACCTTCTCGAGGGCGTCCTGCCCGATGAACCGCTCGCCGCGCTCGTGGGTGTGCTTGTCCATCGAGATCGCAAAGTCGACGCCGCAGGAGAGGGCGTTGAAGTCCTCGCCCAGCTCGTGGCCATACAGGGGCATCGCGGCCTCGGTGCGGAGGGTGTCGCGCGCCGCGAGGCCCGCGGGCTTGAGCAGCGCCTGGGCCTCCTTCATGTTCACGTCCTTGAGCAGGAGCTTCATCGCCATGCCCACGGCGCTGGCGGGAAGGATCACCTCGACGCCGTCCTCGCCCGTGTAGCCCGTGCGGCTCACGATGAGCTTGATGATGAGCAGATCCTTGATCGTGAAGCGATAGCGCTTGAGCGTCGGGATCTCCTTGCTCACCGTGCTGACCAGCTCCATGACCTTCGGGCCCTGCACGGCGATCATCGCGGTCGACATCGTCTGATCGACGATCTTCACCGACATGTCGCCCGCGGCGCGGACCTGCTCAAAGTGCGCGAGGAGCTTCTCGCGGTTGCTCGCATTGACGACGACGAGGAAATCGTCCTCATCCATGCGGTAGACGATCACGTCGTCCTTGACGCCGCCCTGCTCGTTGCAGACAAGCGAGTACCGGCACTGGCCGGTGGTCATGTCGCTGATGCGGCGGGTGCACAGGCGCTCGAGCAGCCGGCGGGCGTGCCGGCCGGACATCTTCACGCGGCCCATGTGGGAGACGTCGAAGATGCCGCCCGAGGCGCGGACCTGCTTGTGCTCTTCGATCACCGAGCCGTAGCGCAGGGGCATCTCCCACCCGGCAAAGTCGACCATCTGGCCCGAGTACTCGAGATGGAACGAATGCAACGGCGTCTTGAGCACAGGAATCCTCCGCCCCGACCCCTTCCCCGCACCCGCCGTCAGGATACGCCCGCTTGGCGCGGTTTGGATGCGGCAGGATCAGTTCGGCCAGGGCATGTTGTCGATGAGCCGCACGCTGCCGACCCGCGCGGCAATCAGCGCGCGCCCGGGCTCTCCAGGCTGGACCGGGCCCAGCGTTGCCGCGTCACGCACGACCGCGTACTCGGGCTCGATGCCCGCGTCACCGAGCACACGCGCCATCCGCGCCTGCGCGCTCGAGGCGTCGCGCTCCAGGCCCGCCTCTCGCAGCGCGCGCGAAATCGCTAGCGCCCTGGGCCTGTCCGCGGGCGTGAGGAACCGGTTACGGCTGCTCATCGCCAGGCCCTCGGGCTCGCGGACGGTCGCGAGGGGTTCGATCGAGACGCCGAGCTTCTCGCGCGCGGTCATCGCGCGGATCACGGCCAACTGCTGCCAGTCTTTCTCGCCGAAGACCGCGAGCGCGGGCCGGCCCAGGTCAAACAGTCGCTTGACGACCTGACACACGCCCGCAAAGTGCCCGGGGCGGTGCGAGTCCTCGAGCTTCGGGTCCGTCGCGGCCTCGGGCAGCGCGGGCGTCGGGATCGTTTCGCCCGGCGGATAGACCACGTCGACCCCCGGCGCAAAGACGTGCGTCGCGCCCGCGCGGGCGCAGAGCTCGACGTCGGCGTCAAGCGTCCGCGGATAGCGGGCAAAGTCCGACTGCTCGTTGAACTGCGTCGGGTTGACGAAGACGGTGACCACGACCCCCGCGAGGCCCCGCGAGCGAGCGAGCTCCGCGGCGCGCCGGACCAGCGCGGCGTGTCCCTCGTGCAGCGCGCCCATCGTCGGCACCATCGCCGTCGAGAGCGCGGGCAGGGCGAGGATCTCAGCTTGGCTCGTGAGGACCTTCATCGCTCGGGAGGATCGACCCCCGCGGGCGAAAAGTCAAACCCGCCCGCCGCGGGTGCGGTGCTCGACCCACTGGCGGATCGTCTCATGGCCTTCGAGCGAGAGCAGATCGAGGTCAATCTTGCACAGCCCGTCGCTCTCGTACTCGCAGGTGACCACGCGCCCGAGCAGCGGCGTCGGACGGTCGTCGATGAGGTGCACGAGGATGAGCATCCGCCGACCCTCGTACATCATCTTCTTGGAGGCCAGAACGATGTGCGAGCGGCTGAGCTCACGCGCCTTGGCGGGCCAGATCGGCCCCGGGCGCGAGCGCTCGTCGAGTTCGGCGCACTCGAGCTCGGCCTTGAAAGGGTGCCCGGCAGGGCGGGGCTTTTTCACGTCCTTCGCAGGCGGCAGCGGCTTGATGGGCGATTCAAAGCCCCACGGGTCGTCGGGCATCACCGTGGCATCTGTGTCGAGCTTCAGGCCCTTGAACGAACCCATGCCGATCCTCCCGCGCCGCGGGCAGTCCGCCGCGACGCACACAGGGATCGAACGCCCGAGCGGGATGGTCGACGTCTGTCCGGGAGATCCCCCACCACGCCGGGGCGGTCGCCGGGCGAAGCGGTACGATCCGCACGGCAGGCACGCCCGAGAACGTCCCCGGCGACCGTGCGTACCCACTTCTGATGTCGGCGAACATGACGAACAACTTCGCCCACCGACTGGCCCGATGGGCTGCGGTCGCACGCCATGCGGCGCTCGAGACGCTCGTCGGCACGCCGGTGGTCGACGATGCGCCCGAGAGCGTCCGCGCGGCCTTCGCTTCGGCGTTTCGCGATGAGTTCGGCGATCGGCGCACGATTGACGCGCCCATCCTCGCGTGGGTGATGGGGCTGCCGCTCGAGCCGTCACCGTCCCCCACCGTCCCCACCACCCCCACCACTCTCACCAGCCGCGCGGATGAATCACTCTGGGCGCTGCTCGCCTCTCGAAGCGCCGGCCCGCTGCCCGCGCTCGAACCTTCAGGCGCGTTCTTTGCCCAGAACGACCTTGCGCTCGAGGCATGGACCGAGGCCCAGCTCGCCTGCCTGCACGCTCTCTGGAACCTCGCCCACGCCCGGCGGGACGACGCACTCAGAGATCGCGCGATCGACGGCGCGCGCTGGCTCATCCGCGAGATCCAGCCCGACAACGCGACCAACCACGCCTGGGCACTGCATGTATTCGCCCACCTCGCGGCGCAGGGCGACCCCGAGGCCGACCTCTACGCGCAGACGCTGCTGCACAACTGCCGCGTGACGCTCGGCAGGCCAGACCTGGTCTCGGCGCTGCTGCTGCTGGATGCGTCGAGGCAGTTGGATGCATCGCGACAGCTTGACGCCGGGGCCCCCGGCGCATGACGCGCGTGCACCTGGCTATTCCTACGCACACGCCCCGGCACCTCGATCTGTGCCTCGCGTCGCTGGCCGGGCAGACCGCGCCGCCCGCGTCGGTCACGCTCTCGACCGATGGCGACGTGCCCGCGATCACCGCGCTGGTTGAATACCTCTGGCCGCGGGTGACGTCGGCGCTGTCGGCGCGGGGGCTCTCGGCGCCCGTGTTCGTGTACACGCGCCGGGCGCATACGGGCGCGGCGAGGCTGAATCAGGTGCGGAACAACGCGCTCCGCGCAGCCGATGCCGCGGGACTGCTGCGCGACGACGACCTGATCGTGATCCTCGACGGCGATACCGCGCTCGCGCCCGGAACCATCGACGCCCACGAGCGTGCCCGCTCGCAGGGCGCCGACGTGGTTCTCCCCTGGCGCGTGAATCTCAGTGAGTCCTTCACCGGCACACTCACGCCCGACCGCGTGATGAACGATCCGGCGCTGTTCCTCGAGCCCTTGGCCGCGGCGCAGGACGAACTGCACACCCGCCAGAGCCGGCTCGAACGCCAGTCGCGGCTGCGCGGCGTGCCTCTGCTTTCCAAGCCCCACAAGCCCAAGCTGCTCGGCGGGCACAACGGCGTGCGGGTCGGCCTGCTCCGCGAGGTCGACGGCTTCGATGAGCGTTTCGTGGGCTATGGCTACGACGACGACGACCTCGCGCGTCGGCTCTATCGCCGGAGGCCCCGCGCGAAGATCGCCGTGCGGGTGGTCGAGGCGCCCGCGTTTCACTGCTGGCACCCGACGCGAGCGACGCCCCGGCCGACGGAAGCCTCGGGATACGCGACGTTCCGCATGCCGTGGGGCGTTCGTTCGGTCGTCGGCTGGTCGGCCTCACCCGAGCAGCCCGCGCGGGTGACGACGCTGATCCCGCCGAGCGCGGGCGGCCGATAGTCTGGGCGTGATGCCGGTCTCAGGTCTGAACTTGCCTGCTGTTCTGTGGCCCGCGTCCTTCGCGGGCGCGCTGTGGCTCGCGGCTGCTCCACAACCTTCGGCGACGCCCGCAGCGCCGACTCGCGTCGCCGCGGGTGTGAAGGTTCGCGAGCCTGAGACCATCGAGCGCGCCGCGAGGCTCCAGACGCTGCTGGCCCGCCGAGGCTTCAGCCCCGGGCTGATCGACGGCAAGCCGGGCCGCAAGACGCGCATCGCCCTCGAGACGTATCAGCGCTCGCGGGGCCTGCCCGTAACGGGCGAGGCCGACGACGCGACCCGCGCAGCGCTCGCGCAGGACGACCCCGCCGCACGCGACGACGCGGAGTGGACCCGGCGCTACACGATCAACGCCGAGGACGTTGCGCTGATCACCGGCCCGATCCCCGAGGACTGGAACGAGCGCGCGGAGCTGGAAGTGTCCGGCTACGCCGACATGCACGAACTGCTGGCCGAGCGCGGCTGGTGCTCGCGCGCGCTGGTCGAGCGGCTGAACCCGGGCGTGGACCTGCTGTCACTCCGCGCGGGCGACTCGGTGACGCTGCCCGACACGCGGAACGTCCGCACGCCGAACATCGCGAGACTCGAGATCGACCTCTCGGAGAAGCTGATCCTGGGCTTTGACGCGCGCGACCGCGTGGTGGTTCTCACGCACTGCTCGATCGCGCGGAGCGTCGAGAAGCGCCCGGTCGGCAAGCTCGGCGTCAAGGTCGTCGCCGCGGACCCGGATTACACGTTCGACCCCCGCGACTGGGCCGAGGTGACCAACGTGACGCGCAAGCTGCGGATCGCGCCCGGACCCCGCAACCCCGTCGGCAGCGCATGGATCGGGCTCGATCGCCCCGGCTACGGAATCCACGGCACCGTCCGCCCCGAGGACATCGGCAAGACCGGGAGCCACGGGTGCTTCCGCACGCTCAACTGGGAAGCGCTGCGGCTGGCCCATGCCGTCAGCCGTGAGACGGTGGTTGAGGTAAAGGAGTAAACGCCCCGCGATTACGTCTTGCCCACCGTCAGCGTCGCGGGCTTGGCGGACTTTTCGACGAGGCCCTTGGCCACCTTTTCCCAGCCTGAGCCGACGTCGCCGATGGGGTCGGGCGGGATGATGTCGACCTTCTTCTCGCCGAGCTTCGCTTCGCCTCGCTTCACGCGGTCCTGGAACTGCAAACACTCGGCCAGCAGCCGCGGCAGGATCTCTTCCTCGGGCACGTTCGCGACGCGCTCGCCCTGCACATAAATGATCCCGCGCCGATCGCCCGCGAACACCGCGACGTCCGCGCCCTCGGCCTCGCCCGGGCCGTTCACGATGCACCCCATCACCGCGACCTTCATCGGCAGCGTGACCTTCTCGGCGAGGGCCTTGCGCACGTCCTGGATCAGCGTGAACAGGTCAACCTGAATGCGCCCGCACGTCGGGCAGGCGATGAGATCGACGCCGATGCGCTCGCGCAGCCCGAGGCAGTAGAGCAGCTCGAGCCCGTCCTGCACTTCGTAGATCGGGTCATTGGCGTAGGAGATGCGGATCGTGTCGCCGATGCCGTTGATGAGCAGGCCCCCCAGCGCGACGACGGAACGGATGGTGCCGGTTTCCTTGGGCCCCGCGTGCGTGACGCCCAGGTGCAGCGGGTGGTCAAAGCGCTTGGAGATTTCGGTGTACGCGTCGATGACGAGCGCCGCGTCCATGCTCTTGGCGCTGATCACGATGTCGTAAAAGTCCTGCTCGTAGAAGATGTCGAGGTATTCCTCGAGCTTGGCGATCATGATCGCGAGCAGGTAGCCGTGCTTGTGCTCGCTGAAGACCGCGCCGAGTTCCTTCTGGCGCTTCTGCTTGTCGCGGCGCTCGATGATTGAGCCCTCGTTCACGCCCACGCGGATCGGGAGCTTGCGCGCCTTGCACGCCTGGATCACGTCGATCACCTGCGAGCGGTCGTTGATATTGCCCGGGTTCAGGCGGATCTTGTGCACGCCCGCTTCAACAGCCTCGAGCGCCCGCTGAAAGTGAAAGTGAACGTCGGCGACGATCGGCACCTTCACCGCGGGGATGATGCGCTTGAGCGCCTCGGTGTCTTTCTTCTCGGGCACGGCGACGCGGACCACATCGGCCCCCCCGGCCGCGAGCTTGTGGATCTCCGCGATGCACTTGTCGATCTCGTGCGTGTAGCCCGCGGTCATCGTCTGGACCGAGACGGGCGCGGGCGTCGTGGGCGTGCCGTCGCGGTTCGGCAGGCCTCCGCCGATCTTCACGTAGCCCACCCGATCATCGCCCAGAACCACCTGACGCGTCAGTCGACGGCTTTGCATGGGCGATCGTAGCTTCGCAGCCCGGTTCCGCGGGGTAGCCGCGAGGGGTCGGCCTGTAACGCCTGTGCCGCGTGCAACGCCCGCCCCCCCGTCCGGATCCCCCTCCGGCCCAAGGCCCGCTCCGGGGGGGCCGATGGCTTGTCTGCGTGCCAAGCTCCTTCAGCAAAGGCAGTTCCGACTCGGGCGCACCCATCCGCGACATGGTGAGGCTGTCGGAGTCGGACCGTCGGCTGCTGCTCAAGCGGCTGGACGTGATCGACCAGCAGGGCGGGCACTGGACCCGCCAGCACGCACGCGTCGAACCCCCGCCGGGCGTCCGCGTGGTGCTTGAGATGGTCCAGAGCGACGTGCTCCAGCGGTACTTCGTCGTGCCGCGGGATGTCTCGTCGGGGGGCGTGTCGTTCCTCCACGGCAGCTTCGTGCACACGGGCACCGCCGTCGGCGTCGTGTTCATCACCCGCTCGGGCGACATGCTGAAAGTGCAGGGCCGCGTCGTCCGCTGTCGGCACGCGCAGGCCTCGGTGCACGAGGTCGGCGTCGAGTTTGAGACCGAGCTGGACCTCAAGGCGCTCGCGACAGAGAACGACCCCGGCGCGGATCCGCACGCATCGCTCGTCACCCTCGCGGCCGAGCTTCGCGAACTGGCCGAGCAGCGCGCCCCCGCGGGACCGCTCCGGGCCAAGCTTCGTCAGATCGCCGAATCCCTCTCGCGCGTCGCGGCCTGAGGTGGTCGCGCCCCGCGCGGCGATCAACAGGACAGTTCAAACAGGCGCTTCTCGCTTCCGCCGGGCCCGACGCCGATCCGCATCGATTGGCCGCACTTGGGGCAGACCGGGCGATAGCTCTGGCCGTCGCGCTCGCGATACACCCGCGTGTACTGGTTGGCGCAGCGGAAGAAGACGCTGAGCCAGGGCCGACCTGTTCCGCCGGTGGCTGCGTCGGTGGTTCGGGCGCCTTCGACGCTCGCTCCCGAAGAAGCAGCATCGGTAACGCCCGCCCCCTCGACGATGTCGATGAGCCGCGGCGGATGGAACGGATCCGGAATCGACGCGTTCTGGTCCACGTTCAGTTCATCGGCAAGCGGGCACCCGCGCATTCAGCGTGCTTCATCGGACCGTCGGCGCCGGGGCGCACGGGGCGTGGCGCGCTTGGGAGTTGCCCTGCGCTCGAGTTCGGCCGCGAGCCGCACTCGCTCGCTCGCCTTGAGCTTGGCGCCGAGCAGCGCCGCGAGCGAGCCAATTCGCGAGCGGGGTGAGGCCTCGTGGCGCGCGAGCATCGCCGCGGCCATCGCGTCGACGGGCAGCCGGTCGCGCGCCGAACGGGTCATGTCGGGCCGGCCCGCGAGCAGCCCCTCCGCGGATAGATCCAGATCCAACGCGGGCCACGACACGCCGTGGCCGCCGCCGATCAGCCGCCACTTGCTCCGGTCCCGCGCGCTCGCGGCCGCGAGCGAGGGATACCAGTCCAAGGGCCGAAGCACCATCGCCCCGCCGACGAGGGTCGCGGCGAGGAACTCGCGCCCGTCGGCCGACACAATGTCCACACGCTCAAGCTCCACCGACGCTCTCTCATCCGAAGTGCGCTCGCCAGGCATCGACGATCTCCTGCTTGCGAGAACGCAACTCTCGCTCAACCTTGGAACGATCCCTCACGCTGAAGCCGCGATGAAACTCCCACTGATCACGATCGATCCACCACTTCCCGATCGCGCCGTGCCCATCCACATGAACATGGATCGGCTCAAGGCCGTCGGATGAGTAGAAGAAGAACCGGAATCCGAACGCCTCAAAGATCGTCGGCACGGTGCAGCGCCTGCCTCACAGATTCCCCCGCCGCTCCTGCTCCAGTTCGAGCGCTTCGAACAGGGCCTTGAAGTTGCCCTTGCCGAAGCTCTGGCTGCCGCGGCGGCAGATGATCTCAAAGAACAGCGTTGGGCGGTCCTGCAGCGGCTTGGTGAACAGCTGCAGCAGGTACCCGTCCTCGTCGGCGTCGACAAGAATGCCCAGCTTCTTGACCGCCTCGTGGTCCTCGCGCACGGCCTGGTGCCCGTGGCTGGAGAGCATCTTGTTCACGCGGTCCCACACCAGCTCGTAGTACGCATCGGGCAGCGTCAGGAAGTCCACGCCCCGCGCCCGCAGCGCCGCGATCGAATGCAGCTCGTCGTCGGTCCGCAGCGCCAGGTGCTGCACGCCCGGGGTGTGGTGGTGCCAGTCGAGATACTCCTCGATCTGGCTCTTTTTCTTGCCCTCGGCCGGCTCATTGATCGGCATCTTGATGAGGTGGTTGCCGCTGGCCATCACCTTGCTCATCAGCGCCGAGTACTCGGTCGAGATGTCCTTGTCGTCGAAGTGCTTGAAGAGCTTGAACTCCAGCACATCCTCGTACCAGCGGACCCAGTGGTTCATCTTTCCGAGTTCGACGTTGCCCACGAGGTGGTCGACGTACTTGAGGCCGCAAGGGTGCTGCTGGTTGTAGCGGTTGACCGCCAGCACCGACTGCGCCGTGGGCCCGCCGCCGCCATCGACCTTGGCAAACCGCGGCCTGAAGAGCCCGCCCTGCTTGACGTTGACCAGGTCGTACTTGCCCGTGCGGCTGACGAAGCTGTGCACCGCGCGCCCGTAGGTGCGGATGCCCGCCATCGTCACCGTGCCATGCTCGTCGCGATACGTGCGCGGCTCATACGCCGACGTCGCGCCGTTCTTGATCGCGCGGTCGTACGCGGCCTCGGCGTCAAACACGGTGAAGGCGACGTCCTTCACGCCGTCGCCGTACAGCGCGCATTCCATCGCCGCGGGGTGCTCGGCCGTCAGGCCCGTGGTCAGGATGAACCGAATGTTGCCCTGCGTCAGCAGGTAATGCGCCGCATCGCGCGAGCCGCTCGACAGGTCCGAGACCTGATCGATCTGGAACCCGAAGCAGTTGGCATAGAAGAACGCGGCCTGCTTGGCGTTGCCCACGTAGAACTGCACGTGGTCGACGTCGATCAACTGCAGCGGGTCCGAAGGCTTCGACGAGATCACGTTGGGGGCGGCAACGGCAGTGGTCATGGCTCAACTCCTCACGCGGCGGTCCGGGTGCGTCCTGCGCGTGCCCTCAGTATACGAACCCCGCGCCCTCCACCCGCCAGACAGCTCGCTTTGTTCGGGCTATGCTCGGATCGTCGCCCGGCCGGGGTCGGGGCGGAGGCCGGAAACTCCGCCCGGGTCGGTGCGTCTGCCGATGGGTATACACTTGCGACGCTCGGGCTGGGGTGGCTCGGGCGACCTGATTCAAGGGTGGCACGGTCGGGGCTGGCGTGGGTGGGGACACGATGATCGCACACGCCGAGAACATGATGTTCGGGCCCTACCGCATGGTTCGGCCCTTGGGCGGCGACGAAGGCCAGGCCGAGCGTTGGCTCGCCCTCCACGAGCGCCAGTCCACGAGCCACGTCGTCTATCGCTTCCGCGAGCTGTACGACAAGATGAGCCGTCGGCGGTTCTTGGCGTGGATGGAGCGCCTGAGCGCCCTGCGCCACCCCCACCTCCTGCCCATCGAGGAATACTCGTTCTGCCCCACGGGCCGGGCTTGCTTCGTCACGCCCTACACGGGCAATCAGGACGGCCTGGTCACGCTTGACGTGCTGCTCGCGGCCAAGGGCGGGCGCCTGGGCGTCTCGGAGACTCAGCGCGGCATCCGCCAGATGCTCGACGCGATGCGCTACATCCACTCGCTGGGCAGCGCCCACGGCCCGATCGACCCCGCCGGGGTGCAGGTCGATCGCAGCGGCCGGTTGGTGCTCGAACTGCGCGGTGAATGGGCCGTCGACCACGCCAAAGGCTCCGAACGCGATGACATCCGCGCCGTCGTCGCCCTGGCCTTCCGGCTCATGACCGGCGTCACGCCCGAGCGCGCGGGACGCACGCTCCTCGAACTCGCGCCCGGCACGGGCGAAGGCTGGACCCCCGCGGGCGGCTGGGAAACCTGGTTCCGCGACGGGCTCGACCCCCTCGGCGGCTTTGCTTCCGCGACCGAGGCGCTCGCGACGCTGCCCGACCGCGAAGTTCGCGTGACCGACCCCGAGGCGGTCATCCGCTCGGGCACGGCGCAAGCCGTGATGGCCGAGGCCAAGCCCGCGCGCTCCAAGGGCTGGATCAGCCGCCTGCTCGCGCCGCTGCGGGCCTGAGGCCCAGTCTCACACCCTCTGCTTTTCCATCGCGCAGGCGCTCTGAGCCGATGGTTATGCCCATGAACACGGGGCTTGGTGAAAGTGGGCTCGACCTGAGCGTGATCCTTCCGACGCGGGGCCGGTCGGTGCTGTTGGCGCGTGCGCTTCGGCGCCTGGCGAGCCAAAGCCTCGGGCGCGATCGGTACGAGGTGCTGGTGGGCCTCGACGGGCCCGACGAAGAGAGCGAGCACGCCGCGGCATGGGTCGCCGCCGCGACGGGCGCGCCGATCCGCGTGGTGCCCTGCGCACGCTTGGGCATCGCGGGCGTGAAGAACGAACTGCTGCGCCGCGCGCGCGGGCGCTCTGTGCTGTTCATCAACGACGACATCATCCCCGAGCGCGGGTTCCTCGAGGCGCACGTCGCC
This sequence comes from Planctomycetota bacterium, assembly GCA_033763435.1. Lineage (GTDB taxonomy): Bacteria > Planctomycetota > Phycisphaerae > Phycisphaerales > UBA1924 > JANRKN01. The sequence goes on along the minus strand of JANRKN010000030.1, from coordinate 246 downwards.
GCGCAGGCCGAGGCGCTCACCCGGACCGGCGGCGCGATGGCCTTGGGCGACTCGCGCTTCGTACCCGGCGCGCCCGATTCGGCGATGGACCGCCTTGTGCGCGAAACCTCGATGGTCTTCTTCTACGACCGCATGGACGCCTCGGGCCAGCGCGACGACCGCTGGCACGATTGGGGCTTCCGGCACGCGTGGAACCTGAATCTCTCGGCGCCGCGCGAGGCCGTGCTCGCCGTCGGCGGGTTCACG
>JANRKN010000029.1:0-4918 GCA_033763435.1 Planctomycetota bacterium | reverse complement strand
TCAAACTCCTCGTGCGACAGATCGTTCATCGACACATCGCTTGCCCCGGGATGTCGTGCCTTGGGGTCTTTCCGCGAAGCCGACAAAAAAGTCGGCGGAGCATGTTCCCTCTTCTTTTCTTCTTGTGTTCTTCTTCTGTTTGAGGGCACCCGGTGCCCTTCGGTGTGCACAGGTTGCCCTTCGGTGTGCACGGTTTGCCCTTCGGTGTGCACGGCTTGCCCTTCGGTGTGCACAGTTTGCCCTTCGCTCGTGCGTGTGAGGGCGTGGTCGGGCACGAGTCGGGCGAGTGCGTCGGAGTTGATGCGTCTGAGCGCCGAGCCCAGCCCGCGACGCTGCGTGGAGAGAACGCCCGTCTGCACGAGGAGCCTGAGCGCGTTGATGACGCTTCGCCGCGAGATCGCCGCGCACGCGGCCACGGTGTCCAGGCTGGGCCACGCGAGCCCGGTGCGGGAATTCTCGAAGTCCCAGAGCACCCAGAGCACGGCCTTCTCGTGCGCGCTCAGCCGCGCGCGCGTGATCAAGCGGTGCGTGAAGAAACGATCGCGCTCGTTGGTCTCAGTCATGATCCACCTCCCGAGGGAGATGATCTCATGGGCGCGTGGGGTTGAATAGCGCGGCGTCGTGAAGTGGTCGCATGTTGATGTTTGTGCGCGCGGCGACTGACAAGGCCCGAGGAAGAGCGGGGATGGCGGAGGTCGGGTGCCACCACTCGGAGCGCCCCTGAGGGCGCGAAGAGTGGTGCGTGGGTTGCCCGTGCGCGCGCCTGTTTGCACCAGTCTCGCCGAGGCTGCGCCTCGTCGGACTGGTGGCACCCGGCAGAGTGGTGCGTGGGTCGTCGTTCGAGCGTGCCGCGCACCAGTCTCGCCGAGGCTGCGCCTCGTCGGACTGGTGGCACCCGGCCGAGGCTGCGCCTCGTCGGACTGGTGGCACCCGGCGCTCATGTTTGTGCGCACGTTCGTGCGTGTTGAAACGGGGTGATCGGCGGGAATCTGGCAGATTGAAAAAATCGCACGTAAGCCCGGGCCGCGCATGTGGTTGATCGCGCGCGGAGGGGTGCGAAAAGCCCTGTTTTTCAGGCCCCAGAGCAACGTTTGTGCGCGCAGCGGTTGTTGCGCGTCCCTGGGTAGAGGGGCGTGTGATTCGGGCAGGTGGTCAGTTGCCGGTGGTGTCGGGTGGGGCAGGAGGGTTCGCGATGCAGCGGAGCGCAATCACCATGAGCGATCGGGAGTTGGCGCGGGCGATTCAGCAGCACGAGCGGGCGACGTTGCCGGCGTTGACGCGGCTGTGGGCGTATTACCGCAACCCGGCGCTGGATGTTCCGCCGCACCGCGCGCCGATCGCTTCGGACCTGGCGCAGGCGCAGGGGCTGCCCGAGCGGCTGCGCGCGAAGTTTCCGGAGGACGGCGGCGAGGTGGTGATCGAGAACGACATCGCCTGGCGCGTGCACGCGATGGTTGACTTCATGTTCGGCAAGCCGATCACGATCCGCTCCACCGCGCGCGACCCGGCTTTGCGCGCGACGATCGACCGCGTGCTCGCGCGCGTGCTGGCCAAGTCCGGCGGCGTGTCGCTGCTGCAGGAGCTCGCGCTGCTCGGGCACGTGTATGGCTATGTCGATCTGCTCGTGAACGTCGCGGAGGCGCTGCGCGATGAGCCCCGGCATGCGCGGCGCGCGATGACGCCGCCGTTCCGTGCGAATAGCCCCGGAACTCAAGGCACAGGAAATCAGGGCGGCCAGGCGCTGCTGCTGAGCGATGAGCAGATCGAGCGCGCGACGTCGATGATGCGCATCGACGTGATCGAGCCCCGGCGCGGCTTCGCGCTGCTGGACCCCGGCGACTATCGCACGCTGCGCGCGTTCGTCGTGCGCTCGTCGATCCTCGGGCGCGACGGCGCGCGCATCGAGCGCATGGACGTCATCACCGGCGCGCGCTGGCAGAAGTATCGCAACGGGCGGCGCGCGGGCGAGAGCGAGGTGTGGTGGTCGGGCGGGCGCGTGCCGATCGTGCACATCCAGAACCTCGCGCAGCCGTTCCGCTACGAGGGGATCGGCGAGGTGGAGCCGCTGATCCCGCTGCAGGACGAGCTCAACACGCGCCTGAGCGACCGCGCGCACCGGCTGACGATGCAGAGCTTCCGCGTGTATCTCGCGCGGGGGTTTGATCCGGGCCAGACGCTGAAGATCGCGCCCGGGTCGGTGATCGTGGCGGATTCGGCGGACGCGAAGATCGAGGAGTTCGGCGGATCGACGCACGACCTGGGCGAGGATCGGCACATCGGGGAATTGCGCGAGGCGCTGGACAAGGCGAGCGCGGTGCCGCCGATCGCGGCGGGGGCGGTGCAGGCGAAGTTCGGGAATCTGTCGAGCGGGAACGCGCTGCGCATCGCGCTGATGGGCGTGGTCGCGAAGACGAGTCGTAAACGTATTACGTACGGCGCGGGCCTGGCGCAGGCGGCGGAGCTGGTGCTGAGCGCGCTCGACGCGGCGGGCGTGCTGCCCACCGCAAGCGCCGACCGCGAGATCGAGATCGATTGGCCCGAGACGGTGCCGGGGGAGGGTGGAGAGCGCGAGCCGTGAACCAGGCGCAGAGCAGCGCGAATCGCGAATCGCGAATCGCGAATGGGGGAAGGCGGGGAGGGCGAATCGCGAATCGCGAATGGCGAGTGGGGGAAGGCCGAGGGGCGCGCAGGATGCTGTATCGCCCCGACTCGCGACTCGCGACTCACGACTCGCGCCCGCCGTGCGCGTGAATCAACACTGTTGCACAAGGAGTGACTTATGCAGATCGAGGGTGGAGAAGAGTCGGGCGGCGCGCCGCTGGTCGCGCAGAGTGCGGGCCCCGCGGTGAGCGGCGAGCAGGTGTGGCGTCAGCGTGCCGACGCGCTGGAGAGGCGCGTGCGTGAGCTGGAAGAGGCGCTGAGCAAGGCGACGGAGGAGGCGCGCGCGCTGCTGGAGGCGTCGAGGGAGAGCGAGCGCACGTCGAAGATCGAGCTGGAGCTGGTGCGCGCGGGCGCGATCGATCCGGCGACGGCGGCGGTGTTCGTGCGCGACACGCTCGCGCGGCAGCCCGAGGGCGAGGGGCGCGACGTGGCGGAGGTGATCGCGGAGCTGCGCAGGCGCGCGCCGTACATGTTCCGCGAGGTGCGCGCGGAGATGCCGACGAGCGCCGCGGGCGTGGTGGAGCCGCCGGTGATCGAGGACGACGGCCTGGCCGAGCGCGCGCGGCGGACGGGCAGCGGGAAGGACGTGCTCGCGTACATGCGGGCGAGGAGGGGGTGAGAAGAGAGGCCAGTGGGGAGTGGCCAGTGGGGAGTGGGGGAAGGCATCGGGGGGTGGCACGGCTTGAGCGGGCTCGGGCGCTCAAGCCGTGGTGGAGCGCACAGCGCACGGCTTGACTCAAAGCCGTCAAGCCGTGGCACCCAAAGCCGGGCATCCGCAGAATCGCGACGGACAGTATTGATTCGATTCAAGCACGCTTACTTTGGAAAGGGGAAAAGGCATGCCGTTCACGGGGAAGGCGACGTTTTCGGCGGGCAACGACCTGCCCGAGCTGGTGGAGGATGTTTCGGACATCATCGGGATTGTGAGCCCGTTCGAGACGCCGCTGCTCGATCATCTGGGCGACGCCAAGCGCGCGGCGCTGGGCACGGTGCACGAGTGGATCGAGGATTCGCTCCTGCCCAACTTCGACACGGTGAATCAGACCAGCTTCACGCCCAACGGCGACGACGCGACGAGCATCACCGTCGCCAACGGCTCGCGCTTCCGCGTGGGCGATCAGGTCCGCCCCGACACCTCGGCGGAAGTGATGCTCGTCACCGCGGTCAGCGGCAACGTGCTCACAGTCGTGCGGCGCTATGGCGGCACGAGCGCGTTCACGCTCACCAACGGGCGCAGGCTGTTCATCCTGGGCAACGCCGCGATCGAGGGCGACGACGCGCCCGACCCGCGCTTCACCAACCGCACGCGCCGCGCGAACTACACGCAGATCTTCAGCGCGGGCGTGCAGGTCAGCGGCACGATGCAGGCCGTGCGCGCCTACGGCATCAGCGACGAGCTCGACTATCAGAAGCAGCAGCGCCTGCGCGAACTGCTGCGCGAGCTGGAGAACTGCGTCATCAACGGCACCGCGCCCACCGCCAACCCGCAGGGCACCGCGAGCGTGCGGCGCACGATGAACGGGCTCGTGCGGACGATCACGACCAACCGCTTCACGCCGGGGCAGGGCGCGATCCCCGCGGGCGGGGGCGCGGGCGCGGAACTCAACGAGGCCGTGCTCAACGCCGCGCTCAGGCAGATCTGGGAGCAGAGCAGCGCGCGCGTCGACACGATCGTCGTCGGCGGCGCGCAGAAGCGGCGGATCAACGCGTTCGTGAGTCAGTCCTCGCGCGCGTACGGCGCGGACGACGAGCGGTTCCGCGACCTGGTGAGCATGTACGAGAGTGACTTTGGCGTGTGCAAGGTGGTGCTCACGCGGTGGATGCCCGCCGACAGCGTGCTGCTGCTGGACTCGACGCGCATCGACGTGCTGCCGCTGAAGGGCCGCGCGTTCCACTATGCGCCGCTGGGCCAGACGGGCGACCGCACGGCGGGGATGCTGGTGGGCGAGTACACGCTGGAGTGCCGCAACGAACAGGCGCACGGGCTGGTGCGGGGGCTGACGACGTAACAGCGGGTTGATTCAGAGGTGCGCCGCGCGTTCACGATTGCCCGAGTCCGACGCGAAGGACGGGGCCGCTGAGCGCGCGGTGCGGCGGGGCGGGGTGAGTGCGGGTGGGGTGAGGCGAGGGTGAAACGGGTGGATCGCGCGTGGGGTGCCACCGGTCCGACGAGGCGCAGCCTCGGCGAGACTGGTGCCGAACTCGGCCCGCGTTCATCGGGCACCACTCTTCGCTTCGCTCCGAGTGGTGGCACCCA
>JANRKN010000028.1:0-23462 GCA_033763435.1 Planctomycetota bacterium | reverse complement strand
AAGAGCCGCGGCACGCTGGGCTCGGTGGTGTCAAGCGTGACCATCGTCGCGATCACCGCGGGCATGGTCGGGCTCTGCGGCTGGCAGTCGGCCGGGCGCATCCCCTTCGCGGGCCCCGTGCTCGCCGCGCTCTCACCCGCGTCGCTTGTCCACGCGCTCATCTCGCCCGGCGAAGCGATGGACGGCACGATCGACTCCGCACGCAGCCTCGGCGCCGCACGCCTCAGCCTCGCGGTGGGATGCCTCGCCGCCGCGGGCATCTACGCCGGCATGGTCTACGGCCTGCACTCGGCCCTGGTCCGCAGCTTCGACACGATCGTGCGCCGACTCGCGGGCGTGAAGTGAGAGAAGACGCCCGTGGCCAGCGGGGAAAGTCAGAACGCAGCAAAGCAGCAGAACAGCAAAGCAGCAAATGGGAAAGACCTGAGGCCTTTCCGAATGCCGAATGCCTGATGCCTTTCGGCCTTACCCCGCCCCGCCCACCAGCGCGGCATTGGTCGGGAATCGGCGCATCGCGGCGAGCAGGCGTTCGACCTGCATCGGCGGCGGCATCTGCAGCAACTGCCGACGCAGCGCCGTCATCGTCTTCATCTCGCTCTCAGTCAGCAGCAGGTTTTCCTTGCGCGTGCCGGATTCAGCGAGATTGATCGCCGGGAATAGCCGCTTCTCCGCGACCTTGCGGTCGAGGATCAGTTCCATGTTGCCGGTGCCTTTAAACTCTTCGAAGATGATCTGGTCCGCCGCCGAGCCTGTGTCGACCAGGCACGAGGCGATGATCGTGAGCGAACCGGCCTCTTCGGTGTTGCGCGCCGAGCCGAACAGCAGCTTGGGCACCTCGAGCGCGCGCGAGTCCAGCCCGCCCGTCAGTGTGCGCCCGGAGTTGGCGTGCTTGCGCGAGTTGTTGAATGCGCGCCCGAGCCGCGTGAGTGAGTCCAGCAGCACCACGACGTGCCGGCCCTGCTCGACGAGCTGGCGGCAGCGCGCGATCGTGCTCGTCGCGACGTCCACATGACGATCGACGGGGTGATCGTTGCTCGACGCGACGACGCTCACGCGCCCCTGCGAGTACACGGCGTGGATGCCCGTCACGGGCCCGGGCGTGGTTGCCGGACCGGTTCTGCTATTGGTCGATGCCGCGGCCTGCACGTCGGCGGGCGCGTGCGCGAGCATGCCCGAGATCAGCGCCGAGTTCGACGCGACCGCGGCCGCGATGGTGCGCTTGAAGTCGGTCACTTCCTCGGGCCGCTCATCGACCAGCAGCAGCACGAGGTCGATGTCGGGGTGATTGCGCAGCAGCGCGATCGCGATGTCCTTGAGCAGGGTCGTCTTGCCGGCCTTGGGGGGCGAGACGATCAGCCCGCGCTGGCCGCGGCCGATGGGGCAGAACAGGTCGATCAGTCGGCACGAGTCGGGCCCGCCCGGATACTCGAGGCTCAGGCGAGGCTGGGGATCGATCGACGTGAGCTTTTCATAGGCCCCTGCGCCGCCGGGCTTGAGCGCGGGCGGATTGGTGCTGGCGTTGGGCCCGCCGCTCGACGCGCCCGCGGATTCAGCCGGCGCGTCGCTGGCGCCATCGAGCAGCGCGGTCGCGCCCTCGGGGCCTCGGTTCTTGTTGCGGTTGCGCCCGCCGCGACGCCCCCGACGCCGACGCCGACCGCCCCCACCACCTCCACCACCACCGCCATTCCCGCCGCCGCCGTACCCGCCGCCGTTTCCGTAGCTGCCGCCCTGGCTTCCGCCAAAGCCTGCGCCACCGGCGCCATCGGACCATCCATGCGACATAAGCAACGACTCCTGCCCGGCGCCGTCGTGCGGCGGGCTGGCCCGAACACTCGGGCACTCGATCCGATCGATCAATCCGCTCAATCAACCCGCCGGGCCCCCCGCCCGACCGAAAGACTCACGGCGCGACTGGGTCCGCGCCCCGGCGCGGGCAGGCATGCCCGCAGACTCCAGCGATTCCGGGAAACGCACGGCCACCGCGGCACCCACAGGCCACGCGCGCTCCCGCGGCCCCGGAACAAAGCAGCTTCGATTGAACGAGGCCGCGAGCCTCAAAGCTCGCGCCGATCACATCCCGATTCGTCGGACAGCCCCCGCAGGTTCCCCTCACCCGACTCGCACGGGCCTGAGCCCGGCGGCGTCTTCCCCATCCCTCGGACAAATCAGAGGGGAGATTGACGCCAAAGTCAAGATCCCGCCTCACCCCTCCGCCCCCAACCGCCGATGTCTTTTCGGACGCACCCACGCCCCCCGGCAGCCCGCCCTGCGCAGGTTTCGCTCGCGTGGGGGCCCTCCGCGTCCACCCCCACCCGAACTTCCCGCCCGGCGAGGAGCAGGGGCCACCCGTTCGCCCCCAAGCCCCACCGCTTTCCCGATAGACTCTCCTCCCAGTGGCACAGCGAGGCAAAGCCCCCGACCCCCGTTCCGCGAGCGCGATGCTCGAGGCGGTCGTGCGCGCCAGCCCCGACGCGCGCCCGGCGGAGAACATCCGCGGCATTGCCGTCTCCGAGGGGCTGGTCATCGGGCGCGTCCGCGTGATCCGCGATGCTGTCGCGCGCGTCGCCCGCAAGGTCGTCAGCAAGGAGCAAGCCAAGGACGAGGTCACTCGCTACCTGCACGCGCTCAAGGCGAGCGTGATGGAGCTGGACGCGCTCTACAAGCAGGCCGAGAAGGAGATGGGCAAGAAGGCCGCGGAGATCTTCGTCTTCCACCGCGGGATGCTCAGCGACAAGAGCCTCGTGGAGCCCATCCGCAAGCGCATCGAGACCGAGAGCGTCTGCGCCGAGTGGGCGGTGCAGCAGGCCTTCACCGAGATCGCGGCGCTGTACGCCAAGAACACCAACTCCGTCTTCGCCTCGAAGGTCAACGACATCCACGATCTTTCCCAGCGCCTGCTCCGGCACCTGATGGGCACGCAGCCCGCGAAGCTGAGCGACCTGGAAGAGGGCACCGTGATCGTCGCGCGCGACCTCACACCCTCGCAGACCGCCGCGTTCGACCGCGCCAAGCTCGCGGGCTTCGCGACCGATCTGGGCGGCAAAACAAGCCACACCGCGATCGTCGCCCGCGCGCTGGGCATCCCCGCCGTCGTCGGGTGCCAGGCCCTGCTCTCGCGCGTCAGCGACGGCGACCTGATTATCCTCGACGCCGACCGCGGCATCGCGATCGTCCACCCCAGCCCCGAACAGCTCGAGGAATACCGCGCGATCATCGAGCAGAAGCGCCTGTACCGGCTCTCGCTCACCGATGTCGCGGCGCTGCCCGCGGTGACGCAGGACGGGACGTCGATCGAGCTCCTGGGCAACATCGAGTTTGCCGAGGAAGTCCCCGCCGTGCTGGGCATGGGCGGGCAAGGCGTCGGGCTCTATCGCACCGAGTTCCTGTACCTCGCGCGCGACACCGAGCCGACCGAGGGCGACCACTACCTTGCGTACAAGACCTGCCTGGAAGAGCTCACGGCCGACGGCCAGAGCCGGCCCTTGACGATCCGCACCGTGGACCTGGGCGCGGACAAGTACACGCAGAGCCGCGCCGAGGTGCCCGAGCGCAACCCGTTCCTGGGCTGCCGGAGCATCCGCTACTGCCTGCAGCCGCGGGCGCTGCCGATGTTCCGCAAGCAGTTGCGGGCGATCCTGCGCGCCTCGGGCCTGAGGCCGGGCGTCATCAAGGTCATGTTCCCGCTGATCTCGTCGGTGGGCGAGTTCAGGCAGGCCAAGTACCTCGTGAACGACGCGATGGAGGACCTCGCGGAAGAAGGCTTGGCCTTCGACCCGGACATCCCGCTGGGCATGATGGTCGAGGTGCCCTCCGCGGCGCTGATGGCCGAGACGTTCGCCCGCGAGGTCGACTTCTTCTCGATCGGTACCAACGACCTGGTGCAGTACACGCTGGCGGTCGACCGGACCAACGAGCGCGTGGCGAACCTGTACACGCCCACGCACCCGGCGGTGATCCGGCTCATCCGCGACGTGATCCGCTCGGCCCGGCGGCACCGCACGCCCGTCAGTTGCTGCGGCGAGGCCGCCAGCGAGCCTGATTTCGCGCTGTTGCTGATGGGGCTCGGTCTGCGTACCCTGAGCGTGACCGCCTCGAGCGTGCCGCACCTCAAGCGGCTTGTTCGGTCGGTCAGCATCGCCCAATGTGAACGGATCGCCCGACAGGCGCTCTCGTTCGATTCCGAGGCACAGATCGCGACATTCCTTCGCGACCGTGCCCGAAAGATCGTTCCCGAAGCCTTCGACGGGCGTACCGCCGAGTAGCTGAGGGAGATGGACCACGGCGCGTTCGAGCGTGACGGGCGGATCAAACCGCCGGCGACGGACGGGCCAACAAGCGTGCGGCTCTGCCGACGCCCGATGCGCCCCCGCGACCAATCCTCGCGGCGGAGCCCGAGCGCCGGCCTTCGAAGCCCCAGCCCTGGAAGTCACGCCCCGGCGTTCATTCGCCCGGGCAGGCACTCGGGCGAGCTTCGGGCGGGACACGCAGGCCCCCGGCATCCGTGCCCCGGGCTTGCCCAATGACCCCGCCGCCCGTCCCTGCCCCACTCTGTCCCCCTCGGGGACCGCGCGGGAGCGGGACGAATCGCCCGCACGGGAGCACGGCTCCCGAGCGATCGGCGATGCCCCCGCGAGGCCCACGGTGCTGAGCGCACCCGAGCCCGCACGCTGAGTTGGCCCACATCCCTCGCTCAGGAACCGCGAAAGTTCGCGGCTCCCCGCAGGACGCTCGCGCCGCGAGACGGGCGATTGCTTCGCCCGCACGGAGCAGGCATGAAGGTTCTCAACATGTGGGACGAGGGACAGGGCGGCAGCGGCGAGCAGACGCCCCCGGAAACCAACCAAGCGCGCAACGAAGCGCCGAACGACACGCGTGAAGACGCGCGCGGCAGCTCGCGCGACCGCCGGCGCGACGACGCGCGCGAGGCCGACGACGCCCGCGATGAACTGCGTGACGAAGGACGCGACGACACGGGCGCCGACGAACGCGAAGACGCCGATGAAGACGCCATCGACGAGACCGGCGAACCCGAGAACGACTCGGGCGGCGAAGTGAACAACGAGCCGAGCGACGACGCGGCCAACCAGTCGACGGGCGAGTCGACGGGCGAGGCGGCCAGCGATGGGACCGGTGACGCCGCGGGCGAAGCGGGCGGCCGGCGCGGCCGGCGCGGTCGTCGCGGCGGTCGCGGGCGCAGCCGTCGGGGCCGGGGCGGTGAGGAGCGCGCCGAGGGCGATTCCTCCGCGCCCACCGATGAGCCCGCCGACGCGCAGATGCTCATCAACTACGTCCCGGGCGAAGAGTGCCGGGTCGCGATCGTCGAGAACGGCAAGCTCGAAGAGCTGCACGTCGAGAAGTTCGGCGCCAGCAACCGCGTGGGCAACATCTACGCGGGCAAGGTGATCAACGTCGAGCCGGCGATCCAGGCCGCGTTCGTCGACTTCGGCGTGGGCGAGAACGGGTTCCTGCACATCTCCGACCTTCACCCGCGCTATTTCCCGGGCGAGGACGTGGAAGAAACCACCGAGCGCGTGGGCTTCAAGACGCCCCGGCGCGAGCGGCCCCCGATGCAGCACGCCCTGCGCCGCGGGCAGGAAGTCATCGTGCAGGTGCTCAAGGAAGGCATCGTCACCAAGGGCCCGACGCTGACGACGTATCTGTCGATCCCGGGCCGGTTCCTGGTGATGATGCCCAACATGGACAAGGTGGGCGTCTCGCGCAAGGTCGAGGACGAGGACCAGCGCCGGAAGATGCGCGAGATCCTCGACCAGCTCGAGCTGCCCGAGGGCTTCGGGTTCATCCTCCGCACCGCGGGCATGGACCGCACCAAGGTCGAGCTCAAGCGCGACCTCGCGTACCTCCAGCGCCTGTGGAAGGACATGGACCGGCGCATGAGCGAGGGCAAGGCGCCCCGCCTGCTCTATTCTGAGAGCGACCTGCTGGTGCGCGCGCTGCGCGACCATCTCACGGCGAACATCAAGGAAGTCGTCATCGACTCGGACCAGGCGCTGCAGCGCGGCGCGCGGTTCATGAAGATCGTCGCGCCCCGCACGCAGACCAAGCTGCTGCACTATCAGGGCCGGGCGCCCGTCTTCCACGCCTTCGGCATCGAGCCGCAGATCGCGATGATCCACGCGCGCGAGGTGCCCCTGCCCTCGGGCGGGCGGCTGGTGATCGACCAGACCGAGGCGCTGGTGGCGATCGACGTCAACAGCGGGCGCAGCCGCGAGAGCCGCGACGCCGAGACCAACGCGTACCAGACCAACATCGAGGCGGTCGACGAGATCTGCCGGCAGCTTCGCCTGCGCGACCTGGGCGGCATCATCGTCAACGACCTGATCGATATGCGCCTGCACTCGCACCGCAAGGACATCGAGACGCGCCTGCGCGAACGCCTCAAGCGCGACCGCGCCCGCACGACCGTGCTCCCGATCTCGGAGTTCGGCATCGTCGAGATGACGCGCCAGCGCATGCGCTCGAGCCACGAGACGGTGCACTTCATCGACTGCCCCACGTGCCACGGCCGGGGCGTCGTCCAGAAGCCCGAGTCGATCGCCGGCGACGCGCTGCGCGAGCTCGCGGCGCTGCTCGACATCGAGCACGTCGCGCGCGTCGAACTCGTCGTCGCTCCCCGCGTCGCGGGCGAGCTGCTCAGCAACAAGCGCTCGCTGCTCAGCCGCATCGAGCGCGCCAGCGGCAAGCACGTCGACGTGCGCGTCAGCGAGGTCATCCCCGTCGACCGCGTCACGTTCTACGCCTACGACCGCCAGGGCACCGACATCGACCTCTCCAACCTCGGGCGCATCCGCCGGCCCAAGAACCTGGTCGAGTACGAGCTTCCCGGCGCGAAGGACGAAGACCAGCCCTGGGCCAGCGAGCCCGGGCAGGAACGCGCCGAGAGCGCCGAGCCCGAACCGACGGAAGAGGCGGTCGACGACATCGCGGCGCACCCGATCGAATTCGATGAGGGCGACACGCCCGAGGGCGAGCTCGACTTTGCGAGCCAGCGTCTGGGCGCGCCGGTGAATCGCGGAGGCGGTCGGGACGGAGGCCGAGATGGTGGACGCGACGGTGGCCGGGGCGGACGCCGCGGCCGACGCGGACGCCGAGGTCGGGGTGGCGAAGGTCGGGCCGGAGAAGGACGGGTCAGCGACGGCCCGCGCGAGCAGTCGCGTGAAGGCCCGCGTGACGAGTCGCGCCCGCAAGCCCCGCGTGGCCCCGTCGGTGAACGTCGACCGCTGACCCCGGGCGACCATGGCGAGGGCACGCCCAGCGACCAGCCCATGAACGAAGGACCGATCGGTGAGGGCCAGCTTCACGACGGTCCGCCGGGCGAAGGTGGTGAGGGCGGCGGTCGTCGCCGTCGGCGCCGTCGTCGTCGTCGTGGCCGGGGTGGAGCGGGCGGGGCGGGTGGCGCCCCTCAGCTCGGGCCCGATGGACAGCCCCTGCCCAATCAGCCTCAGACGGATCAGCCCGCGGGCGACTTTGACGATGCCGATGGGCCGATGAACGGCGACGCGTCCGACGAGGCACCCGAGAGCGCGCCCGCAGACCGCGAAGACGCGCCTCGCGACGGCGAAGGCCCGGGCAGCGAAGGCGAGCCTGCGGGTGGAAGCGACGGCGGCAACGAAGGCCCCGGCGAAGGCGGCGGTCGTCGCCGCAGGCGTCGGCGCGGTCGCCGTGGTCGTGGCGGTGGCGGTGAAGGCGGCGGGCCTCGCGAGGGCAACCGGCCCGAAGGCCGCGAGGGTGGCCGTGACCAGCGCGAACCACGTGACCAGCGAGGCGGCCGCGGCAACAACTCAGGCGGCAACTCGCCCAACAACTCGCCCAACAACTCGGCCAACAGCTCGGCCAACAACTCGGGTGGAGGCGGCAACTCGGGCGGCAGCTCCGCGGGCAACTCCGGCGGCGCAAACCCGCCCGTCGTCCGCACGCTCTACCGCGGTGCGCGCCGACGCCTGATGCCCAGCGAACTCAACAAGCGGCCCAAGTCCGAATGATCTGACGTCTATGCCCGCTCCTCCCTTGGAACGCCGACTCATCATCCTCGGCTCCACCGGGTCCATCGGCGTGCAGACGCTCGAGGTGGTCCGCCATCTCAACGACCTGCACGCGCGAGGCCAGCATCCGGTGCGCTGGCGCGTCGTGGGCCTGGCCGCGGGGTCCAACGAAGCCCTCGCCCACGAGCAGGCCCGCGCGTTCGATGTTCCGCGCGTCGCGCTCGCGACGGGCTCACACGCTCAGGACGGCAAGCCCGCGCGCGGGTACGACCTGCGCATCGGGCCCGACGAAGCGCGCCGGCTCGTCGCGGAGGTCGAGTGCGACCTCGTCATGGCCGCGATCGTCGGCTCCGCGGGCCTGAGCGCCACGCTCGAGGCCGTTCGGCGCGGGCGCGACGTGGCGCTCGCGAACAAAGAAACGCTGGTCGCCGCGGGCGGGCTCGTCGTGCCCGAGGCCCAGCGCACGGGCGCGAAGCTGCTGCCGGTCGATTCCGAACACTCGGCGCTCTGGCAGTGCCTGCGCTCGGACCCGGGCGCAGAATCTGGACCGGGGTCGCCGTGCCCGCCCATGCGCGCCTCGCCCAGCGTCGCGCGCGTGATCCTCACCGCCTCGGGCGGCGCATTCCGCGACGAGCGCTGGACCAAAGACCTGCTCGAATCCGCCACCGTTGAGCAGGCCCTCAAGCACCCGACCTGGACCATGGGCCGGAAGGTCACGATTGATTCGGCCAGCCTTGCAAACAAGGCGCTCGAGATCATCGAGGCGGGCTGGCTCTTCGGGCTCGAACCCGCGCGCATCGGCGTCGTGGTGCACCCGCAGTCGATCGTGCACTCGCTGGTCGAGTACCGCGACGGCAACACGCTCGCCCAGTGCGCGCCCCCCGACATGCGCACGCCGATCCTGCACGCGATGTGCTTCCCCGATCGGCCCGCGGGCCTGGGCGCGCCGCTGCCCCGCATCGGCACGTGGGAGTTCCGCGAGCCCGACCTCGAACGCTTCCCGCTGCTGAAGATGGGCTGGCGCGTGCTCGAACGCGCGGACACGACCCTCGGCGCGATCTTCAACGCGGCGAACGAAGCGGCGGTCGAGACTTTCCTTGCGGGCAAGGTGACCTTCGGCGCGATCCCCCGTCTGGTCGAGCGCGCGGTCGCCGACGTTCCGCCCACGCCGCTGCGCAGTCTCGATGACGTCGCCCGCGCCGAGCGCGCCGCGCGCGCAAGCGTGATGGGCTGAGTTTGCAGCTCGAAGAACCCGGCGCTAGTTCGCTCGCCCGTTCTTCATGTCTTCGATCTCGCCCCGGCGCAGCAGCCGCTCGAGCGCCGCGGTGTCTTCGCCGTCCGCGACGCCATCGAGATTCACATCCCGCGGCTGCTGGTTCTGGTGGTACAGATCCTCCACGTCGAACTTGCCGTCGGCATTCAGATCAAACGCCGCGCCCGAGGCCAGCGCTGCGATCGGCGAAACCTCCTCGGTCGCGGGGAGCAGGAACTCGAGCGCGCCGGGCAATCGCGCGGCCCACGCGGCCTCGTTGTGCTGCTGGTTCAGGCCCACCACGTGCATCAGGTCGCGGCTCAGCACGTACGACGCGCTCCCGCGCGCGAGCAGATTGTCGCGGAGGTTGTACGTGAGCCAGTAGTTGTCGCTGGCGGTGCCCGACTCGCCGCTGTCGATGTAGAGCCGGATGGGGCGCTTGGGCTGCGCGCGCACGGCGTCGTAAAAGCCCGAGGTGTACACCGTCCACGCGCCGCTGAACGCCCCCACGCGCCCGAAGACCTCGGGCCACGTCCACGCCGGGTACAGCGAGGCCTGCGCACCCATCGACGAGCCCGCGATCACCGTGTTCTCCGGGCCCGTCAGCAGCCGATTCGGATACCGCCAGGCGATGTGCGGCAACAGCTCGTCCTTGATGAACCGGTGATACCGGCCGTCGCTCCACCCGCCCGCCTGAGGCGCGGCATAGTCGGTGATCCGGTTCGGGCCGTTGTCCACCGCGACGAGGATCGCCTCGCGCATCCGCCCGCTGCGCACGAGCGTCGCCGCGGTCGTGTCGGCGTTCCATGAGCCGAACGCGCCGCCTTCGTTCGCGAACATGTTCTGCCCGTCGTGGAAGTACACCACCGGATACCGGCGCGTCGGATGGCTGTCAAAGCCTCGCGGCAAGATCACGCGGAACCGCCTCGTCTCGTTCAGGAAGTTCGAGAAGTAGCTCAGAGGCGCCGACACCGTGTAGTCCTTGCGCGCGGCGCTCACGCTCGCCGCAGGGATGTACGTATAGATCTGGCCTTCCTGCAGGAAGAACGCGTCGACCGGCGTCGTGTAGGTGCCCGCGAGCGGGTCGCGCGCCGTGCCCGCGGTGTTGGTGATGAAGAACTCGATCGTCATGCCCCCCGGCGCAAGGTCGGGCGCGAACCATCGGCGCTCGCTCGCGCTCCGGCCCGGGCCCAGGTCGAGCATCCGCGTCTGCGTGTAGGTTGCCGCGCCCGCGACGCGCCAGTTCAGCACGGGCGGGTTGAAGCCCGAGTGGTACAGCATCGCCTTGCGCGCGAGGTTGGACGCGGGCGTGGAGGCGTTGACGGGCGCCGAGACCGGCGTGCCGTTGGTCGCGACCGCCGCTTGCGAGGGCGCGTCAAGACGCGTGTAGTAGCGGTACGAGAACGTGCGTCCGGCGGGCAGGGCGATCGTCGCCCGCCAGGTGGGATACGCCGAGGGCTCGAGCTTCACGGCCCTGCGCACGTCGTTGCCGCCCAGCTCGGGCAGATCGCCCAGCACGAACACGCTCGTGCCGACGGTCGTGGTCTGGTTCACCTGAAACGTCACATCCACGCGCGGCTGGGCCGCAAGGAACGGCACCCACGCCAGCATCGAAACTCCGACCGACGCACGCATCGACATGCCCCGAGCGTACCCGACACCCGCCCGCTCGCACAACGACCGGGAAGAAACATCGCCGGCCCGCGAAGGACCGGCGTGTTTCGATCGGTCGGTGTTTGGGGGAGAAACCCGGATCAGATCCGGAACTGGTTGACGAGCGCGCGGAGGCTCTCGGCCTCCTGCGAGAGTTCGTTCGCGGCCTGTGACGTCTGCTCGGCGCCCTGGGTCGTCTCGCGAGCCACGGCCGCGATGCTCGAGACGCTCTTGGCGATCTGCTCGCTCGCGGTCCGCTGCTCGGCCGCGGAACCCGCGATCGCCTGCACGAGGTCCTGCACCGTGCGCTGGGCCGCGACGATCTTGTTCATCGCCGCGCCCGAGTTCTGCGCGAGCTTCACGCTCTCATCGACGCGCGCCCGCCCGCGGTCCATCCGCTGCACCGCGTCGGACGTGCCCGCCTGGATGTCCTTGATCGCCTGGCCCACCTCTTCGGTCGCCTTGGTCGTGCGCTCGGCAAGCTTGCGGACCTCATCGGCGACGACGGCAAAGCCGCGCCCGTGCTCGCCCGCGCGCGCCGCTTCGATCGCCGCGTTCAGCGCGAGCAGGTTCGTCTGGTCCGCGATGTCGTTGATGACGGAGATGATCTGGCCGATCTGCTCGCCGCGCCGGCCGAGGTCCGCGATCGCCTGCGCCGTCTGCTGCACCTCGTCCGCGACCGCGCCGATCTGCTTGACCGTCGTGTCCACGAGCTGACCGCCCTCGGCGGCCTGCTTGCCGCTCTCGGTCGCCTGCTGGGCGGCCTCGGCGCCCTTGTGCGCGACCTCGGAGTTGCTCGACGACACTTCTTCGATCGCCGCCGAGACCTGCTCGACCTGCGTCGACTGCGTGCGGATGCCCGAGGCGATCTGCGCCGCGGTCGCCGCGAGCTCCGTGGCGGCCGCCGCGACCTGCTGCGAGCTCTTGTCGACCTTGCCGAACGCCGCGCGGAGATTGGTCACCATGCGGTTGCCCGACGCGGCCAGCGCGCCGACCTCGCCCCCGCCCGACTCATCAAAGCGCACCGTGAAATCGTTCTGTGAGACGCGCTCGAGCACCGAGGCAAAGCCCGCGACGCCCGAGGTGACGCTCCGGCGTGTGAAGACCGCGCCCGCGATCAGGAGCAGCGCTGCGGCCGCGGGCACCGCCGTCACGATCCACCCGAACGCCGCCGACGCCGTCGAGGCCGTTGCCGCCACGTCGTTGGAGGCCTTCTCGAGGCTCTCGCTCACGCGCTCGTTGCGATCGGCAAGCTCCGCGAACGCGCGGTTGAACTCGGGATACAGCGCCTCGGCCTTGTCGGGCTCGATCGTCAGAATCTGCTGGGCCTTCTCCACGTAGGCATTCAGCGCGGGCGTGACCTCGCTCAGGCTCGCCTTGACCTCGGCGGGCAAGGGCAGCGCGAGATTCGCGTCGACCTGCGCGATGAACTCTTTGCGGTGTTCCTGGAACGATTCGTGCGCCGCACGACGCTCTTCGGGCGTCGCGGCCAGGAAGCTCTCGAGCACGTCGGCGCGGATCGCGTCGTGCATCATGTCGCTGGTGAGGAAGTTGACACGAGCCTGATCGATCACGCGAGCGGAGCTGAGCGCGCCGATGGTGCGCTCCTTGCCCACCGTCGCCGCGACGCCGATGGCGCCCGCCGCGAGCGCGCCGCCCAAGCCCAGGATCAGGATCTGCGTGCCGATCTTCATGCCCATGCCTCACAGGTGAGACCCGACCAGCTCGCGCACCGACCAACCGCAGGAGAGGTGACGCCGAACGGACCAGACCGTCATGGGCAGATCGACGGTGCCCGGCCCGGGCTTGAGCCGGTGTACAGACTCGCCCGCACGAGGGGGCGGAAAACTCCCCACCGCTCGGATCCCCTTCCCACGATCAGGGGCGGCATGAGGGACGATCAGGGGACACTCTTCCGTCCAGCGCCCCGGCCCTACGCCCCCAAAAAGACCGCGAGCGACCCGGTCAGACCGGATCGCTCGCTTCGAGTGGAGGCAAGGGGACTCGAACCCCTGACCTCATCCATGCCATGGATGCGCTCTACCAAAACTGAGCTATGCCCCCTCGCGCAGCCCGTGGGCCGCGGTTGGTTCCAAATTGTCGGCCCCAAGTATAGCCCGCTTCAACCCCCCGTCCCACTCTCCGCCGCAAGCCCGCCCATCGTCCGCTATCGGACGTGCCCACCTCAGCGCCGGATGATCGCCGACACCGCCGCCCGCACGTCCTCCTCCTGAATCCTGTCCACCCGGCAGCGTTCGGGGTGTTCGTCGGCAACCAGATCCTCCGGCAGCGTCGGGTCCGCGAGCAGGATCCGCTCGGGCGCGTCCTCGCGCACGGGCAGCGTCGTCCAGCGGTGGTCCGTCGGGCCGAACATCGTGACCACCGGCACACCCAGCGCCTGCGCCACGTGCCGCGGGCCCGTGTCGTTGGTCACCATCGCCCGCGGCGCGACCAGCGCGCCCGACAGCAAGCCCTTCAGCGCGCCCAGCGTGATGCCCATCTCGGGCAGGCTGATCGCGCCCGCGTCGCGCGCGATGGCGCCACACAGCTCGCGCTCGCCCGGCGAACCGTTCACCAGCACCCGCACGCCGAATGTGTCCCGGAGCCAGAGGCCCAGGCGCGCGAAGCGATCCGCCGGCCAGCGCTTCTCGTCGCGGTTGCCGCCCGGGTTGAGGACCGCCACCGGCTCGCGATCAGCCAGCCCCGCGCGCTCCATCACGCCGCGGGCCGAGGCCAGGTCGCTCTCGGTCGCGACCAGTTCGAGCCTTGGCGCAAGCTCGGCGATCGGCTGCGCGCCCAGCGCGACCAGCTCGCGCGCGATCGTGCGGTAGTACTCCACCGCCGGCACAGGCGCAAAGGCGCCCGCGAGCGTGCGGGGCGGCTCGAGCGTCTGTGTGAGCAGCATCGACCGCAGATCGCGCGCGTAGCCGATGCGCCGCGGAATCCCCGCGATCCGCGCGATGAGGGCCGTGGAAAACGAGTTGGTGAGCAGCAGCGCCGAGTCGTACCGGCGCGGGCGGACCTTCGCGGCAACAAACTTGGGGCCCATCACGCCCGAGGCACGCTCGACATGGACTTCGTCGGCAACATCCAGCCCCGCGAGCACCTGATCGATCCCGGGCCGAACGAGCAAGCCGATGAACGCGCCCGGGAACGCCCGGCGGACCATCCGCAGCGCGGGCGTGGCCATCACCGCGTCGCCGACCCACGAGGGAACGACGACCAGGATGCGCCTGGGCCTCGCCGGCGGCGCGGACGCCTCGTTGTCGGGCCGATCACTCACGCGGAGATTGTTGCGGGGCAACGCCGCGGGGGCGGGGCGTTGCGAGCGGAACAGGAACGATCGATCGGCCGCCCTCCTCTGGATCGGCGATCAGAAATCCCGGCCGCGGATGCCGTCGGGCGTGTTGTGCAGCGTGTCGGCGTTGTTGCCGTTGAGGGCGTTGGCGATGCCGGGCGTTGCGTCGGCGGGGTTTTTGACGTCGGCGTGCAGGTCGGCAAAGAGCATGGGCGCGGGGTGATCGAGGTGGCCGTTGCGCGATGCGGGTGTCTTTCGCACGTAGGCGATATCCGAGTCCCACAGCATGACCTTGGCCGAGGGGAACGCGACGTCGGCGGGGCTCACGGCGCGCATCAGGCTCTCGTCCTTACGTTCCACACGCGCCGACCACAGATCGCCCGAGGCCATAAAGCTGTTGGAATACTTGATCGAGACGGTGTTCTCGGAGACGATCGGATCAAATCCATCGGCGGGGAGCGTGTTGCTTCGGCCGGGGGAGATCCAGAGCTTGTAGTTCTCTTCCCACGGCGCAAACAGCGCGACGACCCCGGGCCACATGTACGACAGCGCGAAGGGCTGATTCGTCGCGACGAACGCTCCCTTGGGCCACCAGGGCACGACGAAGATGTCGGGCCCGACGGGGATCGGCGCGGGCGAGGCGGCCTTGCCCTTGGCGACATAGGGCAGGTTCTTGTAGTTGTCGGCGTACATGCCGAAGGTCTGGCCCGTGGAGCGGATGTTCGCGAGCGCGAGGGTCTGCTGCGCCGCGCGGCGCGCGCCGCCGAGCGCGGGGAGCGCGATCGCGATCAGCACCGCGATGATGGAGATCACCACCATCAGTTCGATCAGCGTGAAGGCGCGGCGGGCGCTCGGGCTGGTTGTGCCAGGGGAGATGCTCATGGATGTGATCCCGTGAAAGTGCGCCGTGGAAACGTTCAGCCGCCGACCTTCGCGCCCGGCGTCGGGCTGGCCGAGGGCACCGCGCCGATGCGCAACGCCTTGCTGACACGCACGCGGGCCTCTTCGGTCTTGGGGTAGAGCGCGTACGACAGCACCTGCCAAGGTCCGGTGTTCGCCGGCGCGTTCGCGCGGATGAGTGTCACGCCCAGGTCCAGGTCCGGCGTGTTGGCCTTGGAGTCCTCAAAGCGCGCGGGGACGCGGACCTCAATCGCGTGCTTGAAGCGCGCGGGGTCGACCGGCGGCGGGGCCTGCCCGGGCTCGAGCGCAGGGCCGAACGCGCCCGCGACCATGAGCTGCATCACCATCGTGTCGCGCGGCATGCCCGGGGGCAGGGGCCCTTCGCTGGTGCGGATCGTCGGGCCGCCACGACCACCACTTGCACCACCACTCGCGCTGGATTGGCTGCCGGCGGGGGCGCTTGGGACGCCGCCCATGAACGCCATCGCGGGCCGGGCGACGGACATGTTGGACCAATCGAGGCTCGCGAGGGCGAGTGACCCGGCGAGTCGTTCGATGAGTCCACGCAGGCCGCGGGAACGGTCTTCGCCCTCGGCGCGGGGCGGGCTGGCGCGTCCGCCGCGGGCGACGACGGCCTCGTCGATCTTCTCGGGTTTGTTCAGGATGATCGGCGCGAGATAGTCGCGCACGGCCTCGGCGACCGCAACGCGGTCCGCGGCGCTCAGGGGCGGAAGGTCCACCGCCGAGGCGAGAATCGCGGGCCCGTGCTCGACCGCTGCGCGGAGCATGGCTTCCGCATCGCTCTCCGAGCGCACTTTCGCGAAGGCGTACGGCGTCGTGTCGGCGGGGGCGCCGGTCGCGTCGGAGGCCTCGGGGCCTTCGCTGGGAGCCGACGCGCCGCCGGGCGCCGCGGCCAGGCGAGGCGGGGCGGAGAAGTCGCGGTCGCCCGCGAAGGACATGACGGCCCAGACCGCCGCCGCCCCCGCCGCGACGAGCACGGCCGCCGCGGCACCGAACTTGACTGTGTTGCTGATCTGCGCCATTCAAACCCCGCTGCGAATGAGCCCGCTCCCAGAGTGCACGTTGGGCGCGGGTGGGCCGCGCCGTGAGCGTGGGGATGCGCAGCGCGGCGTGTTCCGTCAGCATGTCGGGAAAAAAGTGGCCTCGCAAAAAAGATCAGAGCCCGAGGGGCGCTCGGGCTCCGACCTTGGAACATCATCGCGGGCGGTGGGCCCCGCGGGATGGGATTCTCAGCGAACGGCGTTGTTGGCGTTCAGGCACCCGCCCGTCACCGTCTTGCCCGCGAGGCTCGAGAGCGGCTTGGTGGTGCTGAGCAGCTTGCTGCGGACCTGGCTGTACGTCCACGTCGGGTTGCGCGACCAGACGAGCGCCGCGGCGCCCGCGACGTGCGGCGTGGCCATCGACGTGCCGTCGAGATACACGTACGAGTTCGTCGCGCTGTTGTACGTCGAGGCGATCATGACGCCCGGCGCGCCCAGATCGACCGACGCCGCGCCGAAGTTGCTGAACGTCGCGAGGCGGTTGTCGTTGTCGATCGCCGCGACCGCGATGATGTTGTCCTGCGTGTACGAGGCCGGGTAGCTGGGGATGGAGTCGTTGTTGTCGCCCCGACCGTCGGCGCCGCCGTTACCCGCGGCCGCGACGATCAAGTGTCCCGCGGTGCGGGCGTTGGAGATCGCGGTGTTGAGGGCGGTGTTGGCCGCGCCGCCGCCCCAGGAGTGGTTGGAGACCCTGATGCCCTTGCGGACGCAGTAGTCGATCGCGCCGATCGCGGCGGTGATCGAGATCGAGCCCGAGGCCGAGCCGATCTTCAGGCCCGCGAGGCGCACGGTCCACGCGACACCCGTGACGCCGCGCCCGTTGTTGCCGACGGCGCCCACGGTGCCCGCCGTGTGCGTGCCGTGGCCGTTGTCGTCGGTCGGGTTGTTGTCGTTGTTGAAGAAGTCCCAGCCCCAGGTGTCGTCGACGCGCCCGTTGCCGTCGTCGTCGACGCCGTTGCTGGCGATCTCGCCCGGGTTGGTCCAGATGTTCGCGGCCAGGTCCTCGTGCGTGCGGAGGATGCCCGAGTCGGCCATGCCCACGACGAACGACGAGGACCCCGTGGTGATGTCCCACGCGAGGTTCGCGTCGATATCGGCGTTGGCGGTGCCGCGGTCGCGGTTGACGGTCTGGCCCGTGTTGTTCATGCCCCAGAGCAGGCTGTAGAACGAGTCATTGGGCGTCGCCTCAAAGCGCGTGAAGTGGTCGTACTCGACGAACTCGATCGCGTCGAACGCGGTGCCGATCAGGTTCAGCATGTGCATCGTGTCGGGCACGCCGTGCGTCACCGCGACGTGCTCGAGCCCGGGCACGAGGTTCCACGTTTCGATCGTGCGCACCTCGCACATCTCGCGGACCATCTGCACCGTCAGCGGGTCGGCATCGTCGCGGAAGCGCACGATGAGCGACGTGGGGTCGTACGCCAGCGTCGGGTCGGCCTCGAGAAGCCGATTGCGCTCGGCGCGCCAGTCGGCGACCCAGCCCGTGTCCGCGCGATACTCACCGGCCTCGGGCGCGACGGGCCCGAGCGGCGCCGCGTTCATCGCGGCGGCCTGCCCCGTCACGCTCGCCCCGCCCGCCTGCGCGCTCAGCGCCAGGCCCGCAACACCCAGCAACCCCGCGACCATCATCAGCCCCGCCAGCCCGCGACGCCCGTTCTGAAGACGATTCTGCACGCCGGACCTCCTCGATATATGACCGCCGCGCCGAGACACTCGGTGCGTGCGATGCCCCCCGCTCGCGCGGAAGACCTGTGGCTCTCATTCATCCCTTCAACGACGCCAGCGATACCGCACACAAAGCGCCGCACCGCGAGCCGACGTCAGACCGACGCGCGGAGCTCTCGGTGCGCCGCGGCAGACGCCGCGGAGATCGGGTCGGGTCGGACGCACGCACCGGGCGACACCTTCCGCCCGGGCCGGCTCGGCTCAATCGGGAGCTGAGTATGCCGAAACGCAGCCCCGGCTGTCAACAGTGGTTCCACTGAATTCAGGGCGCTCGGGTCAAACGGCTCTCCGCGACGGCTTCCTAGGATCTTCCCGCATGTCCGACACCCCTTCCAACGCCGGTGCTTCGCCCGCCCACGAGCGGGTCCGCAACTTCATTGAGGTCATGATTGACGCCGACCACGCGGCCGGTCGCTGGGGCGTCAACGAACAAGGCCGGCCCCGCGTCCACACCCGCTTCCCGCCCGAGCCCAACGGCTACCTCCATATCGGGCACGCCAAGAGCATCTGTCTGAACTACGGCCTCGCGGTCAAGTACGGCGGGCGCTTCAACCTGCGCTTTGACGACACCAACCCCGTCAAGGAAGAGCAGGAGTACGTCGACAGCATCCAGAACGACGTCCGGTGGATCACCTCGGCCTTCGGCGCCGGGTCGTACGACTCCGGGCCCCACGCCGGCGGCCTCTACTTTGCCAGCAACTACTTCGAGACGATGTACGCCTACGCCGAGGAGCTCATCAAGAAGGGGCACGCGTACGTCTGCGACCTGACGGGCGACGAGGTTTCCCAGCGCCGGGGCTCGGTGGGCGTTCCCGCGACCAGCCCCTTCCGCGACCGCAGCGTCGAGGAGAACCTGCGTCTGTTCCGCGAGATGCGCGACGGCAAGCACCCCAACGGCGCCAAGACCCTGCGCGCCAAGATCGACCTCGCGTCGCCCAACTTCAACCTGCGCGATCCGGTCATGTACCGCATCCTTCATGAGGAGCACCACAACACGGGCGCGAAGTGGTGCCTCTATCCGATGTACGACTGGGCGCACGGCATCGAGGACTCGCTCGAGAACATCACGCACTCGATCTGCACGCTCGAGTTCGAAGACCACCGCCCGCTGTACGACTGGTTCCTGCGCGCGATCAACGAAGGGCGCACGGCCGACGGGTCCGGGCCCTGGGGCAAGCTGATCCCCCACCCGCAGCAGATCGAGTTTGCCAAGTTCCGCCCGACGTACACGGTGATGAGCAAGCGGAACCTGCTGAAGATGGTCCAGAGCGGGATCGTGCGCGGGTGGGACGATCCGCGCATGCCGACGCTCGCCGCGCTGCGTCGGCGGGGTTATACACCCGAGGCGATCCGCCACGTGACGGAAGAGAGCAGCGCGACCAAGGTCGAGGGCTACGTGGACCTTGGGAAGATCGAGAACGCGGTGCGCGATCATCTGAACAAGGTCGCGCCGCGGGCGATGGCGGTGCTCGACCCCGTCAAGGTCGTGATCGAGAACTGGCCCGCGGGCAAAGTCGACGAGCTGGACTTTGTGATCAACCCCGAGGACGCCTCGGCCGGCACGCGGAAGATCGCGTTCACGCGCGAGATCTATATCGAGCGCGAGGACTTTGCTGAAAACCCGCCCAAGGGCTTCTTCAGGCTCTCGCCGGGCGTCGAGGTGCGTTTGCGCTGGGCGTATTTCATCACGTGCACGGGCGTGGTGAAGGATGCCGCGGGGAACATCACCGAGATCCGCGCGACGTTCGACCCCGAGACCCGTGGCGGAAACTCGCCCACCGGGCCCGACGGCAAGCCGACCAAGAAGCCCAAGGCCACGCTGCACTGGATCTCGGCTGAACGCTGCGCGGATGCCGAGGTTCGCCTGTTCGACCGGCTCTTCTCGGCCGAGGAACCGGGCGCACGCACGGGCAACTGGATGGACGACCTCAACCCCGACTCGCTGAAGGTCGTCCGCGCGAAGATCGACGGGCATCTGCTCTCCTCGGCGCGTGTGGGCGAGAAGTTCCAGTTCGAACGCCTGGGCTACTTCTGCGTCGACCCGGACTCGAAGCCCGGCGCGCCGGTGTTCAACCGGACCGTGACGCTCAAGGACGCCTTCGCGGCCGAGAGCAAGCCCAAGGCCTCGGTGCGGATGTACACGCTGATCGACGCGGCGCGGGAGCTGAAGGTCAAGGCCGAGCGCATGGGCGAAGTGCTCTCGCGCTCGGGCCTGGCCGAGGCAAGCCGCGCCGAGCTCACGCTCGACGAGGTTCGCGGGCTGAAGGAATGGCTGAAGAAGAACCCGCTGCCGAAGGTGTGAGCATCCGCCCCGCCACTTCCGCCGACGTTGCCGCGGTGCTGCCCATGGTCCGCGCGCTGTGCGATCTGCACCAGGCGCACGACCCCGAGCGCTTCAAGGTCCTGCCCGACGTGCTCGACCGCTACGCGCGCTGGCTCCCCGAGCGAGCGGCCGACCCGCGCTCGGTCTTTCTTGTTGCCGAGTCCGCCGGCACCCACTCGCCCGGCAACCTCATCGCCTTCACCGTCGGCACCATTGAGCCCGAGGTCCCGATCTTCTGGATCCCCGAGTGCGGCTGGATCCACGACCTCTGGGTCGAGCCCGCGCACCGGGGCCGGGGCCTCGCCCGGGCGCTCGCACGTGAAATGGTCGCACGCTTCGGCGCGCTGGGCGTCAAGCAAGTCCGCCTCCACACCGGCGCGTTCAACGAGTCTGCCCGGCGCGTGTTCGCCTCCGCCGGTTTCCGCCCCTGCGTCGTCGAGATGCTCGCGCCAACCTCACCCAACTCACCCGCGCCCACCTCACCCGCATCGCCCAAGGTCCCCGCCTCGCCGCGACCCTGAGCCCGCGTCGATTTCCGGACGTGGTCCGCGCCGCGCACCAGTGATCGAGAACCCGCCGAGCAATCGACGCTCAGTGAGAACGTTGTACCGATCATGACCGCCATGCTCGCGATGTTCTTCTCGGCGCTGTTCGGATTCCTGGGCCTTGCGCCCATCCCCACCCCCGCCCCCGCCCCCGCGACCGAGGCCTCGACTCAGCCCGCGGCAGAGAAGGCCCCCGAAACCCGCGCCGAAAGCAAGCCTGCAACCGCCTCAGCAGCCAAGCCCGCATCCATCTCCCCCGAGATGCGCGCGGCGTTCGAGAAATCGGCGGAGTATTCGTCAAAGCTCTCGGGCCGCGCGGTGCTCGTGATGCACCGCGGCGAGGTGCTGTTCGAGAGCTACACCAACGGCTGGGCCGCCGACCGCCCGCACATCCTCGCCTCGGGCACCAAGTCCTTCAGCGGCGTCGCGGCGATGGCCGCCGTGCAGGACGGCCTCATCAAGCTCGACGACAAGGTCAGCGACACGCTCACCGACTGGAAGGCCGACCCGCGCAAGGCCAACATCACCGTCCGTCAACTCCTGAACCTCTCCTCGGGCCTGCAGCCCAACCCGCCCGAACTGGCACCCGGTGGGGGTGGCGGCGGTGCCCGCGCGCGCGACCCGGAGGCTTCACAGGAGAATCGGCGCGAAACGCTCCGCGAGCGGCTCCGCCAGCGCGCCCAAGGCGAAGGCCCCGACATCGACGGCCTGGTCGACGCGCGATCCCAGCGCGACACCTACGCCCTCGGCGCCGCGACCAAGTCCGTCCGCGAGCCCGGGGCTTCGTTCGCCTATGGCCCGTCGCACTACTTCGCCTTCGGCGCGTACATGAACGCCGTGCTCGCCAAGTCAGGCCGCCCCGAAAAGAACTTCGGCGCGTACCTCGAGTCGCGCATCCTCAAGCCCACGCAGATCTCGCTCGACCGCTTCAACAAGGACGTCAAGGGCAACATCGCCCTCCCCGCCGGCGCGCGCCTCACCGCCCGCGAGTGGGCCCGCTTCGGCGAGTTCGTGCGCCTGGGCGGCAAAGTTCGCCAGCCCGATGGCACGCTGAAGCCCTTCCTCGATGAGAAACTCCTCCGCGAGTGTTTCAAGCCCAGCGAGGCCAACCCGGCCTACGGCCTCACGTGGTGGCTGCTCGTGCCCGAGTCGAAGCTCGGCGCCGCGCGCGACGCCAGCGCGATGATCTCGCGCGAGTCCGCCGCCAACATCACCGTCGACGGCAAGCCCCTCGAGGTCTGGATGGCCGCGGGCGCCGGCAAGCAGCGCATGTACATCATCCCCGCGCTCGATCTGGTCGTCGTCCGCTTCGCGGGAGGCCAGGGCGGAGGCCGAGAGTTCGCCAACGACGCGTTCCTCCGCCCGATCGTCGAAGCCCTCGCCAAGCAGTCGACCCCCAACACCAAGACCGACACCAAACCCGAAACCAAATCCGACACCGGGCCCGCCGCCCAACCTGCCGACACTTCCTCGGCCAAGCCCCCGGCCCGCTGACCTCCGCGGCCTCGTACACTCGCGCTTCTCTGGAAGGAGCGCGCATGTCCCTCGTCGTCACGGGCACCATCGGCATCGACAGCATCTACACCCCGCACGGCCATGCCGAGCGCGTCCTCGGCGGCAGCGCGACCTACTTCTCCGCCGCTGCGTCCTTCTATGGCCCCGTGCGCCTCGTCGCCGCGGTGGGCGACGACTTCCCCGCGAACTTCCGCGACACGCTGCACCACTTCAAGGGCGTCGACACCCGCGGCCTGCACGTGCGCGCCGGCTCCAAGACCTTCGCCTGGGGCGGCAAGTATCTGAACAACATGAACTCCCGCGAGACGCTCTTCACCGAGCTGGGCGTCCTCGCCGAGCCCCCGCCCCCCGTGCCGAGCGACTTCCGCGACTCCAAGGTCGTGTTCCTGGCCAACACCCACCCCGGCGTGCAGCGCGCGATGCTCGACAACTTCCCCCAGCGCACGCTCGCGGTCGCCGACACGATGGACCTCTGGATCAACACCGCCAAGGCCGAGCTGCTCACGCTCCTCCGCGTCGTCGACGGGCTGGTGCTGAACTACGACGAGGCCGAGCTGCTCACGGGCGTCTCCAACTCCGTCACCGCCGCCCGGCGGATCCTCGAAATGGGCCCCAAGTTCGTCGTCGTCAAAAAGGGTGAGCACGGCTGCCTGCTCGCCCACCGCGAAGGCCTCGCCGCGCTGCCCGCCTTCCCCAGCGAGCGCGTGATCGACCCCACCGGCGCGGGCGACTCGTTCGCCGGCGGCATGATGGGCGAGCTCGCGCGCGCGGCCCAGCCGGGCGCCTTCGCCTCCGTCCGCGCGGCGCTGGCCCACGGCACCGTCATCGCCTCGTTCACCATCGAAGAGTTCAGCCTCGCACGCCTCGCCTCGCTTACCCGCGCCGAGGTTGACGCACGCTACAACCAATACGCCGCGATGGTGAGGATCTAGGCGGGCACTGGGCTCTCGCGGGCGAGCCCCGCGTCCTAGCCTTGCGGCATGATCATCGTCTTTCAGCACGCCGACCATCTCGGCCCCGGGCGCCTGGGCGTCACGCTCCGCGACCACGGGCACAAGCTCGACATCCGCCGGCCCGACCGCGACGGCCTCCGCGCCATCCCCAGCGATCTCGACGGCGTCCGCGCCGTGATCTCCATGGGCGGGCCTCAGACCGTCGAGCCCGGCCAGCCCGAATGGCTCACCGCCGAG
>JANRKN010000027.1:0-27616 GCA_033763435.1 Planctomycetota bacterium | reverse complement strand
AAGCGCGAGTTTCGCCTCGCGGACATCGTGCCCATGCAGCAATCGGGCCCGAGCGGACGCTTTGAAGATGCCGCGAGCGTGGGGCGCGGCGTCGGGCGCTTCGGGCGCGCGTTCGCGCGGCTGAACCCCGCGTGGGTCGTGGTGCTGGGCGATCGCATCGAGGCCTTCGCGGCCGCGGCCTGCGCGAGCATCGCGGGCATCCCGCTCGCACACCTCCACGGCGGGGACCGCGCCGAGGGCGTCGCCGATGAAGCGATGCGCCACGCGATCACCAAGCTTGCGCATCTGCATCTGCCCGCGACCGAGGCCTCGGCCGAGCGCATCGTCCGCATGGGCGAGCGCCCGGAGACGGTGCGCGTCGTAGGCTCGCCCGCGATCGACGGGCTCAGCGACTTTGCGCCGATGGGCGATGAGGCCTGGCGCGCGCTGGGCTCGCCCGAGGCGGTGTTCCTGATGCATCCGATCGGCCGCTCGCCCGAGGCCGAGGAAGCGAGCGCCGCCGAAGTGTTCGGCGCGCTGCGAGCGCTGGGCCTGCGCGTGCTCGCGCTCGAACCGAACCTTGACGCGGGGCGCGAGGGGATCTCCCGCGCGATCCGCGAGTCGGGCGTCACGTCGCGCACGCACCTGCCCCGGGCGGAGTTCGTCGGGCTGCTCAAGAGGATGGCCGAGGGCGGCGGAGTGGGCGGCGTGCTCGTCGGCAACTCGTCGGCGGGTCTGATCGAGGCCTCGGCGCTGCGGCTGCCCGTCGTCGATGTCGGCCCGCGCCAGGCCGGGCGCGAGCGCCCCGCGAACGTGACCCACGCCGACGACGTGACGTCGGTCCGCGGCGCGATCGAGCGCGCGCTGGCGACACCGGCCGACGTTCGCGCGACCTGGTCGCATCCCTACGGCGACGGGCGTGCGGGCGAGCGATCGGCCCAGGAACTCGCCGCGTGGCTCCCACGGGCGGGCTCGCTTCTGCGCAAGCGCTGCGCGTACTGACTCTGTGCAGCCGACGCGACCTCGCGGCTTTCAGGGAAATCATCCAAAGCGAACCCCCGAAACAAGTTTGGGGGGGTGTGAAACTGTTCGGCCCACGGGCGGTTGCGCGAAAGTTGAGGCCTGGGAGGGCCGATCCGAATCTTCGAGCGTCGTCCGGTGCGTGCGCGTTGGCGTATCCCCGGCGAGCTCTTGGAGAGGACCGATGCCCGCGACGAACACCCCCGGCGTTTCGACTTCCACCGGCACGTCTCCGCGCGAGGCGGCGGTGCAGGCCGCGGTGCGCGAGATCAGCCACATCGCGACCCTGCCCGAGATCACGCTGAAGATCGTCGAGCTCGTCGAGAACCCCAAGAGCACGGCGCAGGACCTCAACAAGATCATCTCGACCGACCCCGCGCTCTGCGCGCGGATCCTCAAGGTCGTCAACTCATCGTTCTATGGGCTGCCCGGGCAGATCGGCTCGATCAACCGCGCGATCGTGATGCTCGGCCTCAACGCCGTCAAGAACATCGCCATTGCCGCCAGCCTCGCCAAGATGTTCCGCGGCGGCGACATCGCCCCCGGCTTTGCCGCACGCGACCTCTGGAACCACGCGATCGCCACGGCCGCGATCGCCAAAGTCCTCGCCGACACGCTCAAGTTCGCGCTCTCCGACGAGGCCTTCCTCGCCGGTCTCATCCACGACATCGGCGTCATGGTCGAGATGCAGTCGGACCGCAACAAGCTCGTCGAGGTTGTCGAGAAGGTCGCGCCCAACGCCGACGGCGTCCCGAGCAGCGACTTCCTCGCCGCCGAGGAGCAGGTCTTCGGCGCGACGCATCAGGACTTCGGCATGGGCCTGTGCGAGAAGTGGAAGTTCCCCAAGAGCTTCATGACCGTCTGCGGCTATCACCACCGCCCGCTCGAGGCCCAGCCCGAGCTGCGGATGCTCACGAGCATGATCTACGTCGCCGACCGTCTCGCCGCCGAGGCGACCGGCGGCTTCCGCCTGGACCTGACCAGCACGGACATGGACCCGGCGGTGCTCGACCAGCTCGGGCTGTCGGCTGAGAAGCTGGCCGACGTGCGGAACAATCTTGAATCGCACCTGAAAAATGTGGCCGCGGTTCTCGGATAATCCGATAGGGACTCTCTGAGCCGCGGTTTCCTGCCTTTGGCTTGAACCCGGAGGTCTTCTCCGGCGTCTCAAGGAGTGAGACGAACACGGCCCGCCGGCCTACCGGCGAGCCCGACGGGACGGAGCCCTGCGTTCTTCTGCCGGCCCTCGCCCGGCCTCCTTGCCCGACTTGCATGGGCAAGCGCCCCGCGACAGGACCAGCGCTTCCGACGCTTCCGACAGTCGGTCACGATTCCTGACAGACCCATCCGCGTTGTGCTCGCGTGCAGCGTGGATTTGACATCCGGCCGAACTTTCGCGAACATGGCCTCAGCCGGCCCGCTCGCGGGGGTATCGTGCCGGTGACGAACTCTCTCTTTCTCCCTCCGGGCGGCCGCAAGAGACATCTTTCGGCCGCCTTTGTTGTTTTTGGGGCGCACGCCGGTGTGCCGCGGCCAGCCGCCCGCGCGCGTGAAAGCCTGCCCGCTTTGGGGGAGCCAACCGCACAGGGCACATGCCTCAGGGTGTGGAGAAGTCGTCGACTCCAACAGGCGCCGGGCGCCCGGAGTCGAAGGGTCGAGCCGCTCCATTCACATGGGGCGAGATCCTGAGCCTTGGGCCGCGGGGCCCGACGAGCTGGCCTTAGCGCCTCCGGCGTGACGCGCCGACGCCCGCGAGCGCCAGGAGCGCCAGCGACGAGGGCGTGGGCACCGTCGAGGTCGTGAAGCCCCACGACCAGCCGTCGTAGATTCTCAGGGTGCGTGAGGCGATGTCGCCCGTCGCGAGGAAGCACCACGCGTCCCAGACGACGCCCGAGGTATAGCGGAAGGGCGAATCGATGAAGCCCTGGCCGTTGGCGGCGTATCCGGCGTCGTAGAAGGGCGTGACGCGCGCGTTGGCGCCGTTGTTCGCGCCGTTGTCGACGTAGTAGGTGAATCCCACGTCGTTCAGCAGCCCGACGCCGTTGGCCGTGCCGAAGTCGCTCGGGCTGTTGGTGCGGATGATCTGGATCCAGTGCACGCTGTTGCGGGCGGGGTCGCCGTTGCCGGGCGTGTAGCCGACAGCCATCTGCGCGCCCGCCGCGCCGGAGCGGTTCACCGAGCCGAAGTTGAACCCATAGCGCGCGACTGCCGGCTCGGTGTCGACCCACGCGTAGTTCTCGTCGAGGTTCAGCGTGCCCGTGAGCGTGCCGGTGGTGATGGTCCAGGCCTTGTTGGGGTCGGCGTTGGGGCCGAAGCCCTGCGCGAGCATGGACTGAGTGAACGCGTTGGTGCCAACGAAATCTGCGGCGGCCACGGCGGCGGTCCTCTTGACGGTCGAGTACAGCTTCCTGGGGTCCGCGCTGGGCCCGGCGGTCTGAGGTCCGCCCGGGAACTCGCCATTGGGCCTGGTGAAGCCGCTGGCGCTCGCGAGGGCGCCGGCGCAGGCCACCACGATCAGAGCGAAGGTCACGCGGGTCGTCATGTCGTCTCTCCTCGAAGGATCGGTCACGCTGGGCCGGGCGCGGTCTCTCTCGCGCGGACGGTCCGAGAAGAGTGTGCATCAGGAATCAGCGGGCCGCCATCGGCTATCGGGGTGAGTGTGAACGCCCCGCCCAGAGTCTCACCTGGTGCGCCGGGTGGTTTGGCCTGCGGATGGATCGACGCGGACCCGAGCCCCGCTCAGCTCATCAGGCTCGCGCACGTCGGCATCGCTTCGACGTACCGCGCGTGCACGCTGCTGAAGTGCTTGCGATAGATCGCGTCGATCTGTTCCGGGCTCGGGAAGCGCGCGCTGAAGCCCGGGCGGTCGTGGTCGAGCGTGATCTTCGCCGCGTTGACCAGGTGCGCGACGAGCGTCCGCGGATCTTCGAGCCCCACGGCGATGCGCACCGTCGTCGGCTGGATCCCCGCGTCGCGCAGCGACTGCTCGCTCATCTCCGAGTGGCTCGTGATGGCCGGGCACAGCACCACCGTGTTCGGCTGGCCCAGCGAGACCTGATGCCCGAACGTCGGCTCCAGGCAGTCAAAGAAGCGCTTGAAGGTTTCGCGATGGAAGGGCGCGACGGCCGCCCCGCCGTTGCTTGCCGCCTTGCCCTCGAAGTCGATCGTGAAGAGCGCCGCGGGCAGGCCCAGATACAGACACTTCTCGCGGAAGGGCGCGTTGACATTCCCCGGCGCGGCGTTGCAGTGCACGTTGATGTCCGGGTGCGCGGCGAGGATCTCGGCGAGCGTCAGCGTGTTCACTGCCTTGCGCAGCACGCGGAGCTCCAGCGTGTGCATGCCGGTGAGCACTTCGAACGCCTTGTCCGCATCAAGGAACGCGCCCTTGACGTAGTAGACGTTCCAGAACAGCGTCTCGTCCCACGCCCATGTCCGCGGCTTGCCGTCGGGCCCGGGGCCGACCGCCGACTCGTGCTTGGGGATGAACATCCGCTCGTTGCGCCCGATGATCACGCCCGCCGTCGTCGAGCCGTGGCCCGAGAGGTCCTTCGTGTACGAATGGATCACAAAGTCCGGGCGTTCCATCGCGTCGGCGCGCTGGAGCGGGCGGTGAAGGAACGGCGTGCCGACCGTCGAGTCGCAGATCACCGTCAGGCCCTTGCCGTGCGCGAGCTTCGCGATCGCGGGCACGTCAAGCACGTACCCGTGCGGGTTGCAGGGCGACTCGATGTACACATAGATGTGCCGGCCTTCGGCGAGGCGGTCCTTGTTCGCGGCCGTGACCTTGTCGAGCGCGCGCTGGAAGTCCTCGGCGCTGTACCCGTCAAAGAAGTTCACCGACACGTCGAGGTTGCTCTTCTTGGCGAACCAGTCGTGCATGAGCTGGTACGTGCCGCCGTAGACGTTGCGCGAGGCGAGCACGATGTCGCGATGGCCCAGCAGGTGCGAGAGCATCGCGTCGACCGCGGCCATGCCCGAGTTGAAGTTCCACGCGAAGTACTCGTGCGCGAGCGCACCCGCTTCGACATCGACGATGTGGTTGGCCAGCGTGATGTTCGTCGGGTTGAGCAGGCGCGAGTAGACCTCGTGCATCAGCTCCTTGCCCTGGAACGCGTCGTCGACCCACTCGGCGCAGGCGTAGATGTACGTCGCGGTGCGGGCGATGACCGGGCGGCTGGAGAAGATCGCCGTCACGTTGTCGAAGATCGGGTACGCGCCCTTCGCGAGGCGCTGCGTCGGGCTCTCGACGAGGGACTGATAGGTCTTGCGGAAGGGGTGCTGGAGCGTGTCGAGCATCTTCGCGAGCTGGAAGCACATGAACTTCTGGGCCGCAAAGCGCTCGATCTTCTCGCGACGATTCAGCGAGGCGAGCTCAGACACGCCCGCTTCCCACATGCGCTTCAGGTCGGCATGGCCCGCGTAGAGATGCTCGGTGACGCCCGCGAGGTGCCTGCCGAAGTCCGAGGCCGGGTCGATGCCGAAGTGCGCGAGCTGCTCGTGCACGAGCCCCGGCACATCGCTCGCCTCGGTGCTCTTGCGGCGAGGCGAAATCTCCCGCGCGAGGGCAAAGTCGGAGCCGGGGTGCGCGGGGGCCTGATGGGTGTGGTTGGGCATGCTCATGCGCCCAGTTTAGCGTCGCGACGCCGACCGCCCGACCCGACCTCACCGCCCTTTCGCGCTTTCCCCCATCGGCCACTCGCGGTTCGCCCAGTCTGTCTCCCGACGGGCCACGGGCCATTCCCCGTGGGCCCGGGCCGTAAACTTGCTCCATGCTCGAATCGTTCGGCTGGTGGATCTTCGCGCTCGTCGGCTTCGCGGCCGGTTCGGTCCCGTTCGGCCTGATCATCGGCCGGGCCAAGGGCATCGACATCCGCGCCCACGGCTCGGGGAACATCGGCGCGACCAACGTCGCCCGCGTGCTCGGCTGGAGGCTGGGCCTGCTCGCCTTTGCGCTCGATGTGGGCAAGGGTTTCGTGCCGGTGTCCGTCGCGGGCGTGGCGATGGGCACCTTCGGGCGCGCGGTGGTGCCCACCGATGATGCGCTGGCCTGGCTGGGCGTCATGGCCACGCCCGTGCTCGGGCACTGCTTCAGCCCGTTCCTGCGCTTCAAGGGCGGCAAAGGCGTTGCGACGGGCCTGGGCGCGCTCGTCGCGGTGGCGCCCGCGATGAGCCTGGCCGGGTTCGTCGGCCTGTGCGTGTTCGTGCTCGTGCTGCGACTGACGCGCTATGTCAGCGTCTCGTCGATCGTCGCCGCGATCAGCGTGCCAATGTCCGTCGCAACCTACTACTCGCTCGCGTGGCAGATGAACGCGCTGACCGTGCCGATGGACATGCCCACCGGCGGCGGGCAGATGCGGACGGTCTTTGTGGCGGTGCATCCGCTCTCGGCCGGCTGGCCGTTCATCGCGGCGGGCGTCGCGTTGCTGGTGCTGGTCGTCTTCACCCACCGCGCGAACATCGGCCGACTGCTCAAGGGCACCGAGAACCGCTTCAGCCTCTCCGGCAAGACTGCCCCCACCCCCACCCCCACCCACACCCCCACGCCCACCCCCACCCCCACCGCCGGCCCCGCCCTAGCCCCGGGCCCCGCCAACGACCCCGGCACCACAAGCTCGTAAGCCTTGGTGGTTGTCCCCAGAGGATCCACCCTCCCGAAACCACCCCAATCCGGGTGATCGCGGCCAAAACCACCAAAGATGGGGGGATGTCCGATTATCGGGCGTTCGCCGCACCCTGTGTCGGGGACATTAGGGGTGATTCCGTCAGTCTCCGAGCGCCACACACAGCCAGAGGGTGTGTTATCGGGCGTAATTGGCCGAAGGAATGGCCATAAGTGTCGGCTGGCTGTGGGACATGTGTGGGAATGATCGCGGGCGGGCCGACGGATCGATGAACAGAGGTCCTGGCGGTCAAGTTGAGCGCGCGGACCCGGCGGCGGCCCCATGTCAAAGTGGGAAGGCTGGTGGGGTCGTGGAGGATGGGTTGGTCGTGGAGGTTGTCGGGTCGGTGCGGCCCGGCGGGGGCCGATCGGGGCCCGGCGACAAATCCGAGGGTGGCGGCCCGGGCTGGGGTTTCGGATATTTGTCCGGCTGACGGGGGCTGGGGCCGTGAGGGGTCGAACGAGTCAGGCAAGGAGTTCTGCATGCCGACGCTTCATCCGAGCTTTCTGAAGTTGCACTCGGCCGAGGAGCTTCGCGAGTCGAGCGAGCTGGCGCCGATTCCGTTCCCGCGCCATCTGGACGAGGCCGCGCCGGTCTCGCGGATCGGTCGGTGGGACCCGCGGACGGACGCGATCGCCCAGGCCGAGCGGGCGCTCAAGGCCGTCGAGGGCCGGTTCGCCGAGCTTCGCCAGTTGCTGGATGAATCGGGCGACGACGACGACCGCCCCCGCGCGGCCTGATCGGGCCTTCCGTGCAAGCAAACGGTACACACCACGTCGGCACGCGGGATGTCTCGTCCTGCGTGCCGATCTCGTTGTGGGGCTGAGCAGGTTTCGGGCCTGAAAAACAAGCCTTACGGCGTGGCGTCGATGACGACGAACCGCGCGTCGTTGCGCGCCAGGCACGCCATGTCCACGGGGCTGGACGCGATAAACGCGACGTACTGCGCCCAGTGCAGCATGAGCCAGACGAGCGCGACGGACGCGAGCCACGCGGCGAGTTCGGCGGTGCGGTGCCGGCGCGCCAGGAACAGGATCACCGCCGCGACGAGGAACGTCGAGAGCTTCCAGAGGCTCAGGAGTTCGGGCGAGTTGTGCGACATGACCAGCCGCGCGACGGGGTTGGACTCCACCATGCCGATGGTCGTGGCGTAGATGAGCGTGAGGGCCAGGTCCGCGGCGCTCATGATGGCGATCGCGACCAGGAGCAGAAAGACCCTTCGGGCCCGGGCCGACGGATCGCCCCACGAGCGGCAACGCTCGAGCAGGGCGCAGGCCAGGATGTGGGCCGACGGCGCTGCGGGCATGATCGAGGGCCATCGGCATGATCCGCGGGACACTTTGGGCGCTCCTGGCCGAACAGTCGCTGGAACCGGGTACAGTCCGAGGCTCAACGGCCGATATCTGAGGAGGATTGCCGAACATGCCCCGCCGATCGGCGCCAATCTCGCCCGGGCCCCGCGCGCCTCGCCGCGTGCGGGTGACCTCGTCGCGGGGGGTGCTCATCGCGGCGCTGCTCTCGGTCGCGGGTCTGGCGTGTTCGGCACAGGCGCAGGTCGTCGCGCCCGTGTGGACCGACGACTCACCCGCGGCGCGGGACGCGCTGGCGCGCGCGGGAGAACTCGCGGCTGAGAACAACGCGGGCGAAGCGGTGCGCGTCCTTCAGGGCGTGCTCGATGCCGACGCCGAGCGCGTGCTGAAGTCCGACAACGACCCGGCGGTCTTCGTGCCCGTGCGCTCGCGGGTGCACGCGCTGCTGCGCGGCTCGCCCGCGCTGCTCGAGCGCTATCGCACCGAGTTCGGCCCGCGGGCACGCGCGATCCTCGAAGGCTCGACGGGCGAAGACTCGGCGCCCGCGCCGGGCGAGAGCGCGGAGCTCGCGGTCGAGCGCGCGTACCTGCTCACGCCCGCGGGCGCGGAGGCGGCGCTGCGTCAGGCGAGGCGCAGGCTCAGCGAGGGTGCGTTCGATGCCGCGAGGCTCGCGCTCGAACCGCTGGCGGAGCATCCGGACCTTGAGGCCGTGCGCCCGCGCGCGCGGGAGCTCGCGCTGGAAATCGCGCGGTCGCTCGATCGCGCCGACGTGCGCGCATGGGCCAAGGGTTGGGAGCTGACGGACATCGGCGCGGGGTATCGCGTGCCGGCCCCGGCGCTCGTGCGCGGGCGGGGCGCGGGGGAATCGCGCGAGATCGTGCCGACCGAGCGCGCGCCCGCGGCGCCGCTGCGCGTGCTCGAGCTCGTGACGCCCGGCGTCGAACAGGACGCGGGGGGTGTGCTGGGGATCAGCGGCATCGAGGCGTGGGTGATGCCCGCGCTGCGCGATGAATCAGGCCGGGCCGACGTGATCTATTGGTCCGACGGCGGCGAGGTCCGCGCGCTGGATGCGCTCACGCTCAGCACGCTCTGGCGCGTCCGCGCGGGCGAGGCGCTCGAGGGCGTCTCGGGCTCGTCCAGCGCGCTCGAGACCGGGCTGGCCGAGCCGCTGAGCGTCCGGCGCGTCGACGACGGCGCGTGGATCACGCTCGCGCCCGGCGGGCCCGACGGCGGGGGCGTGCTGCTCACGCTCGTGACCGATCCGGGCAACCGTGGGAATGACGGGCGCCTGCTTGCCCTCCGCGCGGCGATCGAACCGCTCGGAGATTCGGAGGCCGCCGAGGCCCGCGCACGCGTGCTCTGGTCGCGCTCGGCGGCGGAGATCGATCCGAGGCTGGACGGTGGGATCGTGCGGGGCGCGGCGGTCGTCGAGGGATCGACGGCGGTCGTGACCATCCGCCGCGAGAGCCGGACGCGGCGCGTGATGAGTGTTTATCAGGCGGGCGTCGATCTGTCGACGGGCCGGACGCGGTGGGTGACGCTGCTGGCGACGTTCGGCTCGCCGCCCGTGTACCGCGCGCCGCGGCCGAGTGAGTCGGCGACGCTCGACCGCGGGATCGTCTACCGCGCGGACGAGATGGGGCTGGTCTCGGCGGTGGAGGCGCGGTCGGGGCGGATCGTGTTCGTGCGCAGGCTCGGGCCCGAGCAGCCGGCCGAGGACCCCGCGCGGAGTTTTCTGTATCGGCCCGTGGCATCGGTGCGGCTGGAGAGTCAGCCTTGGGCGACGCCCGCGCCGATCGTGGTGCACCGCGAGGGCGCGCCGAGCCGCGTGCTGGTGATCGAGCCGACAGGCGGAAGCCTCGAGAAAGATGCGGGCGGGGACCTGGTGGCGCTCGACGCGAAGCTCGGGACGATCGCGGGCCGACGCGAGGGGCGCGACTTCGGCGACCCGCGCTATCTGGTGCGCGTGCCGGGAGGGTCGGGCGAAGGTGGGGGAGAGGGTGGGGGCGATCTGCTTGCGGTGGTGACGACCGACCGCGTGGGCGTGGTGCCGATCGATCGGTTTGACAGCGCGGAGGTGAAGCTCGGCCCGCCGCTGTATGAAGAGATCCAGGCCGGGAGCGTGATCAGCCGCATGGCCGGGCGGGTCGCGGTGTGGGGCGCGGGCGAGAATGCGCGGCTCATCGCGCCCGTGCGTGCACTGAGCAACGCCGACCGAAACATCCAGACCAACGCGAGCAGCAGCGCGGGCGGTGGCGCGGGTGGGGCGAACACGGGTGCGGAACTGATCGTGATGCGCGCGCGCGATCCCGGCAGCGCGGAGGTTCGGCCCATCGATCGCGCGGGCAACGTGCTCGTCGCGGGCGAGGGCGCGTCGTCGCACCTGGTCGTCGCGTTTGCGGGCGGGCTCGCGGCGCACGTGCCGTGGAACGACGCGCGGGCACGGCTCGAGGCGCGCCTGGCGCAGGCGCCCGCCGGGCAAGAGGCGGGGCCGGCGGTGCAGCTCGCGGAACTCGCCGCGCGTGCGCGCGACACGGCGCGGACGCTCTCGGCGGTCGATCGCGCGCTGGAGTCGCTGAGCGCCGACCCGCTGCGCGCCGCGGGCGAGCAGGCGGCGCGGTCCGAAGCGCTGCAAAGGCGCGTGTTCGAGCTTCTTCGCAGCATCGCGCTGGGCGCGCCGGGCGCTGACGGTGCGAGGGCCACGCAGGCCGTCTGGCCGATCGATGAGGTTGTCGCGCGGCTCGAGCGCGCGGCGCAGGTGCCCGCGGAGCGCGCCGAGGCGCTGCTGGTGCGCGCGGCAACGCTGCCGACGGGTGCGGGAGTTGGCGCGGGGGCGGGCGCGAATGGCAAGGGAACCGGGGCGGTCGAGGCGCTGCAGGCGCTGCTGGCCGACGAGACGCTCGCGTCGGTGCCTCTGAGCGAACTGGTGACGCCGGCGGTCGCGCCCGCGCCGCGGGTGCCGGGGTTTGTGGCCTCGGGCACCGCGCGCGACGAGGCGGTACTGCGGCTTGCGGAGCTGGTGCGTCGGGCGGGCGCGCCCGCGTACGCGGCGTTCGATGCCGAGGCGCGGCGAGCCTTCGGCACGCTGAGCGCGAACGACACGCAGGGATTGATCTCGCTCGCGCGGCGATATCCGCTCTCGGCCGCGGCGCCCCGCGCGCTGGTGCGCGCCTCGGCGCAGCTCGCCGACCCGCGCGCCGCACGAATCACGCTGGGCGAGGCTCTCGCGCTCGCCGAGACGATCGTCTCGGCTGGTGCGGGAGAGAGCTCGCTCATCGTCGAATCCGCGGGCGCGCTCATCGAGCGGCTGGCCTCGGACTTTGACCGCGCGGGCTCGGGCCCCGCGCTCCGTCTCGCGCAGCGGCTTGAGGCGCGCCTGGGCCCGCTTGCGTGGTCCGCGTGGGCACGCTCGGCGCTCGATCGTGCGCGCGCCGTCACGCCCGCGCCCGCGCCGACGCTGGGCCTCGCGCCCACTGGACGCGTCGAGTTCCTCGAGCGCGTCGCGCCCGTGGAGCCGCTGATCACCGAACCCGGCGCCGGGGACCTGGTCGCGATGCAGACGCTGCCGGTCGCGGGGCTGAACGAACGCGGTGGTGGGGGCGGTGGTGGGGGCGCGGGCGAAGAGTCGCGCATCGTGATCTTCGGGGTGCGTGCGGGCGACGGCGCGCTCGAACCTCTGTGGTCCCGCGGGCATGAGCGCGCGAACACCTCACAGGCCTCGCTGGGCACGCCGACGGTGCTGCGACTCGGGCGCGAGACGACCGACCTATTCTGGCCCGGCGCGCGCGGCGGGTGGGTCGAGCGCGTCCGCACCGCAACGGGCCAGACCGTCTGGCGTTCGGGCGAGTTTGCGGAGCTGTTTGATCCGCCACGGGAAGGTGAGTCGCCCGCGCCCAGCGGCATGATCTATCTGCCGACGCCTCAGGACGGGCAGGTGCGCGCGACGGATCTGGTGTTTGCGGTCGACGACAAGCGCGTCGCGCTGGTTGAACGATCGGGCCGTGCGGCGGTGCTGGACGCGGCGAACGGTTCGGCGCTCTGGCGCGGGAGCACGCCGGTGCGTGTGGTGTACGACGCGGCGCTGGTGAAGGGGCGGCTGGTCGTCGCGGGCGCGAGCTCGACGAGCGAGGCCGCGGAGGGACCGATCGTCGCGTCGGTTGATGCGCAGACGGGCCAGAGCCCCGCGCGCGTGGGCGCGGCGCAGCTTGCGCCCGAAGGCGCGACCGCGCCGCGGCGGCTGGAGTGGATGAGGCCGGTGAGCGGCGGCGTGGGGATGGTGGTGGTCGCGTGCGAGTCGTCGGTGAGCGCGGTGGATGCCGAGAGCGGGCGGGTGCTGTGGACAACGCCGATGCCCGACGATGCGCCCGCGGAGGGGTGGATCGCGGGCGAGCGCGTGGTCGTGATGATGCGCGGACGTTCGGTGCGTGAGCTTGCGCTCGCCGACGGCGCGGTGACGGCGGCGGACGTGCCGATGCGTGCGCGCCTGCGCGACGCGGCGGTCATCATGGGCCATGCGCTGCCGGGCGGCGACCTGGCGATCGTGACGCCCTCGGGCCTGTCG
Source organism: Planctomycetota bacterium (assembly GCA_033763435.1). GTDB lineage: Bacteria > Planctomycetota > Phycisphaerae > Phycisphaerales > UBA1924 > JANRKN01. The sequence goes on along the minus strand of JANRKN010000027.1, from coordinate 15,086 downwards.
ATCGTCGCGCCCCGCGGCGTGCTGAAGGGTCAGGACGCGCTGAGCGCGGAGCAGACCTTGCTCGCGGCAGGGTGGGCGCGCGAGACGAAGGTGGGCCCGGTGGTCGCGCTGCTCTCCACGCCCGAGCCGGGGGCCGACTTCACGCGGCTGTCGATCGTGAGCGCTCGCGACGGGCGGCTTGTCGCGTCGCACCGCGTGCGCCTCGCGGCGGACCCGTCGATGATCGTCGCGGTCGAAGGCCGACTGATCATCCACGCGGGCAGCGGCTGCGCGGTGATCCCGATGGAGTGAAGTGGGCGGCGGGGCGGGCGCGGCGCGTGGCGCGGTTCGGTACACTCCGCGCCATGCATCACACCATGCTCGTCTGTCTGATGGCCTTGGCGCTGGCCGCGTGCGCGCCCGCGCGGGCGCAAAGCCCAAGCGCGCAGCCCGAAACCCAGGCCAACGCCCAGACCCAAGCCCAGACCAAAGCCGAGACCAAAGCCGAGACCGAATCGAAGCCCGCGCCCAAGCCCGAGCTGAACCCCGATGCCGCGCCCGTCTCGACCGAGCACGAGGTGACGATCGCGGGCGTGCCGATCCGCTATCGCGCGACGGCGGGTCTGATGCCGCTGCTCGACGACTACGGCAAGAGCAAGGCGCGGATCTTCTATGTCGCGTACGAGAAGCTCGAGAAGGGCGCCGACGGATCGTGGCAGCGGCCCGCCGCGGCGGCGCGCCCGGTGACCTTCAGCTTCAACGGCGGGCCGGGCTCTTCAAGCGTGTGGCTGCACATGGGCGCGCTGGGTCCGCGGCGCGTGGTGTTCGGGCCCGAGGGCGAGGCGCTGCCGCCGCCCGCGAAGCTCGCCGACAACGAGCATTCGTGGCTCGATCTCACGGACCTGGTGTTCATCGATCCGGTCTCAACGGGGTTCAGCCGCGCGAACGAGGGCGAGAGCCCGTCGCAGTTTCACGGGCTGAACGAGGACGCCTCGAGCGTTGCGGACTTCATCCGGCTCTGGATCAGCCGCTCGGGGAGGTGGCTGAGCCCGAAGTATCTCGTGGGCGAGTCGTACGGCACGACGCGCGCCGCGGCGCTGAGCGCGGAGCTGCAGGATCGCCTGGGGATCTATCTCAACGGCATCTCGATGGTCTCGATGGTGCTGAACTTCCAGACGCTGTCGTTCGATCTGGGCAACGACACGGCGTATTGGCTGTTTCTCCCTTCGTACACCGCGACCGCGTTCTACCACGGCAAGCTGCGCGCGCCGCTGAGTGAGGACTTCGAGCGCGCGGTGCAGAGCGCGCGTGACTTTGCGGTGCGCGAGTACCTGCCCGCGCTCGCGCGGGGCGACACGCTGACCGAGGCCGAGCGCGACGCGCTGGCATCACGGCTCGCGGAGTTCATGGGCGTGAGCGCGGAGTTCGTGAAGCAGCGGCGGCTGCGCGTCAGCGTCCCGGCGTTCACGAAGGAGCTGCTGCGCGATCAGAGCCGCACCGTCGGCCGGCTCGACAGCCGGTACAAGGGCATCGATCGCTTCGACGCGACGGACGAGTACGAGTACGACCCTTCGTACGCGGCGATCCTCGGGCCCTACACCGCCGCGCTGAACTCGTACGTGCGCGAAGAGCTCGCGTGGACCACCGACGTGAACTACGAAATCCTCACCGGGCGCGTGCGGCCCTGGAAGTATCCCGACGGGCGCTTTGTCGATGTGAGCGAGACACTGCGCGCGTCGATGAGCAAGAACCCGGCGCTGCGGGTGTGGGTGGCGAACGGATACTTCGACCTCGCGACGCCGTTCTTTGCCGCGGAGCACACCGTCGCGCGGATGGGCCTGGACCCCGCGCTTCGCGGCAACGTCACGATGACGTACTACAAGTCGGGCCACATGATGTACGTGCGTCGCGAGGACCTTGAGAAGCTCAAGCAGGACGCGGCGGAGTTTTACAAGAAGGGCCAGTAGGGGTAGGTCGGCTCGCCGAGCCGACCCACCCGAACGCCGAATGCCTACTTCTTCAACCCCGGCACGAACTCCGCGCCCGCGCGGATCTCGGCGCTGGAGGGCGCGAGCGCGTTGCCGAGGGGTTCAAAGCGCCCGCCGAGGTGTGTGGAGAGGAACGCCTCGGTGATGGCGAAGAAGGCCATGTTGTTCTCGGGGCGGGCAAAGCCGTGGCCCTCGTCGGGGAAGACGACGTACGTCACGGGCAGGTTCTTCTTCTGCATGACCTCGACGATCTGATCGCTCTCGGCGACCTTCACGCGCGGGTCGTTCGCGCCGTGGCCGATCAGCAGCGGGCGCTTGATCTCCTCCACGTGCGTGATGGGCGAGCGTGCCCGCAGGAAGCGCCTGCCTTCGGGCGAGAGCGGGTCGCCGACGCGCGCCTGCCACATGCCCATCAGCGGCTTCCAGTAGGGCGGGATGGTGTTCAGCAGCGTGACGAGGTTCGAGACGCCCACGATGTTGACGCCCGCGGCGAAGGTGTCGGGCGTGAACGTGAGGCCCACGAGCGTGGCGTATCCGCCGTAGGACCCGCCCATGATCGCGACGCGTGCGGCATCGGCGATGCCTTCGCGCGTGGCCCACTGCACCGCATCGATGAGGTCGTCGTGCATCTTCGCGCCCCACTCGAGGTTGCCCAGATTGGTGAAGCGCTTGCCGAAGCCGGTCGAGCCGCGGAAGTTGACGCTCAGCACGGCGTACCCGCGGTTGGCGAGCATCTGGTGGATCGGGTCGTAGCCCCACTCATCGCGCGCCCACGGCCCGCCGTGCACGAGCAGCACCATGGGCAGCGGCGTGCGCGTCTTCAGGCCCGGGCCCGTGCGCGTGCCGACGGGGAGCGTGAGATAGCTGACCATCTCGAGCCCGTCGCGCGTCGGGATCGTCGTCGCGTGCATCTCCGCCAGGGGCAGGCCTTGGAGATTCTCGCGGCTCACGAAGAGGAACCGTGCGCGCCCCGGCGTCGCGTTCTGGCCGCGCGTGTAGAGGTAGTACTTCGTGGGGCCGGTGTCGGAGAGGTATGCGACGAGCCATGCGGAGTCATCGAGCGAGCGGCTGCCGATCGTCAGCTCGCCCGGATCGACCTTGGCGAGGTACTCAAGGTCGGCGCGGATGGAGTCGTCGAGCACGGTCCACTCAAGCCGCAGGTGATTGAACGCCGCGGCCTGCACGCGCTGGGTGCGCGGATGCGTGAGCGTGTCCGCAAGGTCCGCGCGCGGATGCTCGGCCAGCAGCGTGCGCGCGCCGGTCGCGGTGTCCTCGGCAAAGAGCGCGCTCGTGTCGCGCAGGCGCGAATCGCGCCAGTAGCGCACGCGGTTGTCGGCGCTGTAGCCCGCGGGCGACGTCGTCAGCGCATCTTCCATCGGGATCTCGTCGCTCTCGGCCCAAGCCCCGTTCTGAAGCGTCATGAGCCTGAGCCCGCCGTCGGAGGACATCATGATGCCCGCGCGGACGTTCCACGAGGCGTCGACGTCAAAGCTCAGAAACCCGGGCGGGCAGAGCTGGTGGAGCGTCAGCACGCCGGTATCGAGATTGACGATGTGCAGGTCGTGCGACTGCGGCTCGCGGTTGTTGATGCCGATCAGCAGTTCGCGCGGCCGGTCGGGGCTCTGCGCGATCATGCGCGCCTGCACGTTGTCAAAGGGCGTGAGGTTGCGCTCGGCGCCGGTCGAAAGATCGACTGCGAACAAGCGCCAGTTCTCGTCGCCGCCCGAGTCCTGAAGATAGATGATGTGCGCGCTGGTATAGGCCCAGAAGTACTGTCGGATGCCGCGGCGCGTGTCGCGCGTGACCGCGCGGGCGCGGGTGGGCTCGGCGACGGGCGCGACGAAGACATTCAGCACGCCGTTGACCGGCGCGAGGTAGGAGATCTGCGTGCCGTCGGGGCTGAGACGGACCTGCGAACGGTCGGCGTTGCCGAAGAGCACCGCGCGGGGAATCAGCGCGACCGGCTCGCCCGCCTGCGCGACCGGCTGAACGGTCGGCTGGGCGGTCGGCGTTTGGGCATGGGCAGAGAACGTCGCGGAAAGAGCCGCGAACACAAGCATCGCACACCAGCGCATCATGAGCCTCCGATGAGTGACCGATCGTTCGGCCGGATGGTACCGCGCCGAGGCGCGATCCGGTAGGCGGCATGGCCTGAGCGGGCTCGGGTGCGCACGCCGCGGTCACCGGCCCACGGCGTGTCTGTGCCTCGGTGTCTTCGCGTCACTTGACCACTGGGCCGCTTCCCCGTCTCGCTCATCGGCTCTGCGTGACGGCGGAGAGTTCGAGGCGTCCGTTGCGCGGGATGATCTCGAGCAGGCGCACGCGGCGTCCGTCGACGAGGCGGATGATCGGCGCGCGCGCGATGGGGATCTCGCCGTTGAGCGCACGGAGCAGTTCGCGCGTCTCGGGCAGCGTCGCGAGGTCTTCGGGGATGATCTCGCCCCGCGCCGCGGCGCGCGGGCCCGCCCCGGAGGCGAGCCGCTGACTCAGCCCGGGCAGGATCCACGACGCGGGGAGCGTGAGCCGCCCGATCGAGACGGTGTGGGCGTGGAGCCACATCGAGCCCTCGGCATCGATGCGCGGTTCGACGGCCGCGGTGAGGAACTGATCGCGCGACTCATCGCTCAGCCGAACGCCCAGATACATGCGCCCGGCGTCGAAGTGCACCTGAATCTCCTTCACGCGCGTGGGCCACACGATGCTCTGGTTGCGCGCCCACTTGGGCAGGCGCGTGTTGAGCCACGCGTTGGCGTCGGCGGCGTGCACGGCCGCGCGCCAGGGCGTGTTGCCTTCGCCGCGGGACTGCTGGAGGTGATACAGCACGCCGTTCTCGAGGGCCTCGGCGCGCTCGATCGTCCGCGCGTCGAGGGCATCCACCGTGCGCCACCACGCGGGCGCCGCGCGAGAGAGCACCAGCGCGATCGGCGCCGAGAGCGTCGCGAGCCCGACCACCGTGAGCCCCGCGGCGATGAAGGTGCGTCGGCGTGGCCTTCGGAGGCGTGCGAGCTTCGCGCGGAGCAACACCGCGGCCGGGCGCAGCGCCTCGATGGCCGCCGCCGCCAGCGCGCGGGCGCGGCGGGCGGGAGGGGGCGTCACGGCGTGGCGGTCCGGCTTTGGCGAGCGCGGCGCTGGGCGGTGCGCTGGGCGCGCTCGGAGCGGACGATCTCGATCGCGCGCGCGATGGTCGAGTTGAGGTCGTCGTTGACGAGGAAGACGTTGTACACGCCGCAGGTCCGCGCGCGGGCAATCTCGTCGCGCGCCTTGCTGAACCGACGCTGGATCACGTCCTCGGCCTCGCGCTTGCGGGCGCGGAGGCGTTCGAGCAGCACCATCTCGTCCGGCGGCAGGATGAACACCGCGAAGGCCTCGGGCAGGCGCGACTTCACCGCGACCGCGCCGGGCACGTCGATCTCGAGAATGACCAGGCGCCCGCGGGCGAGCTGCGCGCGGACCCAGTCGGCGGGCGTGCCGTACTTGTTGCTGTAGATCTCAGTCGTTTCCAGGAACGCGTTCTCGGCGCGCATGCGCTCGAACTCGGCGTCAGAGACGAAGTGATAGTCGACGCCCTCAACGTCGGCCGCGGTCTTGGGGCGCGTGGTGGCGGAGACCGAGAAGACCGCGTCGGAGATCGAGCGTTCGACGCCGCGGGTAATCGTGGTCTTGCCGACGCCCGAGGGCCCCGAGATGATGAGCAGCATCCCGTCGTCGGTGTCGGTGGGGAGACGGTGCGCGTCGGCGGCGGGGATGGGGTTGGTGCTGGGAGGAACGTCGGCCATGCGCCGAGGTTATTCCCCTCGCGGCGGGGGCAGGATGAGGTCGAGCGTGTCGACCTCGGCGCGGCCGCCGGGCACGCCCAGGCGCGCGAGCCAGTCGGTGCGGGCAAAGCGGACGGGGCGACGGGGGTCGGTCAGGCGCGCGGGGTCGAAGGTCGCGTCGAGCGTGAGGCCCGCCGAGTCGTCGACGCGCACGGCGATCATCCCGCCCAGCGCCTGCCACGTGACGCGCGGCGCATCGACCGCGAGACGCTGGAACGACGCCGAGCCCCCGGCAGAGGACGGCGCGGAGGTGGGGACCGCCAGCCGAACATCGACAAGGCCATCGTGCACGTGGTTGGGCTCGAGGACGGAGACGTCCAGCGCGAGCTCGTCGGGGAGTGTGCGCGCTTTGGGCGCGTGCGGGGCAAGCGCCGAGAGGTCGAACCTCCCGCCCGCGTGCTGCGCCGCGCGGAGCGCGAGGGTGGAGATGAGCCAGCGCACGCGGACGATGCGGCCCGTGTGCGGCAGCGCGAGTTCGGCAAAGCTCACCCCAGAAAGATTGGGCCGGGCGATGGACGTCATGCCGACCTCCGTTCACGCCCGCGCGGGCCCGAGTTCGGCGTGGCGGAGGCCGGCGTCGTGGGTGGGGTGGGTGGGGTGGGCGGAGGAGGGGTGGGGTCGTCGGGCAGGGCCTTGCGCAGCAGCCACGCGGCGGCCTGGAGTCCCTTGCCCGCGGGCGACACGAACGACCGCGACAACTTTTCGACGGTGACGAAGAAGTCGACGAGCGAATCGATCCGCGCGGCATGCTCGCCCAGCGCCTTGGCCTCCGCCGGGCTGACGCGCGCCCCGCCGCGCAGCCCCGGGCGCGAGTCCCGCGGAGAGAGATCGTCGCGGATCTCGTGCAGCGAGGCCAGCAGCGGATCCACCTCGCGCTTGAGCCGCTCGCGGACGATCACGCGGAACATGGCCCAGACGTCTTGCTCGGCGCGGAAATAGTCCTTGCGGTCGCCCCGGCGATGGGCGCGCTCGATGATGCCCCAGTCGAGCAGGTTGCGGATGCTCATGGAGGCGTTGCCGCGGGAGATCTGGAGGCGCTCCATGATGTCGTCGGTGCACAGGTCGGCGCCGGTGATATAGAGCAGCGCATGCACCTCGGCCATCGTGCGCGAGATGCCCCATGCCGAGGCCATCTGACCCCACGTAGCAACAAAGCGGTCCTGCGCGGCTCTGAGATCGGGCCCCGGCTCCATGCCCTCAGTATCCGATCACCCAGGCCCGGAGTCCATACAACTTTCAGAACTTTTTGAAAGAATGAGGGGCTTCCCCGCTCTCCACGGGCCCATTCTCGGGCCGGCCGGCGGCGGTCGGGTGGGGGTGGTTGGGCGGGGGCGTTCGGGCGGGACAGGCTCGTGTCGCGGGGGGGCGCGGTCAGGTTCGTCCCCGTGGCCGGGGTGCGGGCGTGGGTCTTGGCGCCTGGGGTGCCATGGTTTGGCCCTCGGGCCAAGCCGAGCGTTGCTCACCGGCGCGCGAACAGAGCGCGGCGGCCCTGCGCATCCGAGCCCGCTCGGGACGTGCCGCCCGGCCTTACCGCGACGCGCGCTCGGCGACGATGGTGATCGGGATGCTCGTTTCCGCGGCCTCGGCGCCGCTGGCCGAGCGATCACGCACGGTCACGCGCAGCGTGTAGCTCCCGACGGAGAGGTTCGCGGGCAGTTCGATCTCGCGCACGAGGAAGAAGTCCCGCCGCTGGTTGCGCGAGACGTCGGTCACGGTCTGTTCCGGGCGCGTCCAGACGGGCGTGGAGTCGGTCGCGTTGAAGAGCGCGAGCTCCTGCGCGAGTTCGACGGCATAGGCGATCGGCGCGGCGTCGCCGCCGGCCCGCGCGGCGGTTGGCTGGGTCGGCGACTGGGCGAGCGTGGCAAAGCCCGGGTCGCTCGCGCGGGCGGCGCGGTGCCCGAATCGGCCCATTTCCACGTACAGAATCGCGCGCGTCGGCCGGCCCGCGACGAAGGTCGTCGAAGCGAACGGCACGTCGCGCCCGAAGCCCTCGACGCGCGAGGCCAGCGAGGCGCGCGCGATCGTCACGCCCGCCGACGAAGCGAACGGCGCCCGCGCACGCTCGAGGTCGCGCTCGAACTGCGCCGGATCAGCGTCGGCTTCGCGCAGGCGCGCGAGCCCCGCGGCCGCGAGACGAACGCTCGAGAGTGTCGCGCGCTCCGACGGGCTCAGCCCCGCCCAGATCGGCGATGAGGGCGACTCGGCGTCGGCCATGAGGCCGGGCTTGAGCGACTCGAGCGCGGCGGCGGCGGCATAGTCCGCGAGCGGATGCGTCGCGCTCTGAGCGCGCTCACGCAGCGCCTGCGCCAGCGCCTCGACATGCTCACGCACACGCTCGTCCGCGGACTTGGGCGCCACGGGCCCAGACGTTGGCCCAGACGCCTGCCCCGATGCCGGCGTGGCTCCGGCCGGAGAGCCGCTGGTCGAGTCCACGGCAGCAAGGCCGGTGTTCGGGCCCGTGTCCGGCGCCGTCGCGCCGTCGCTCGCCTCGGGCGTCAGCGAGGTGATGCGCGTGGGCTGCGGCGGCTGGTTCGGGTCGGCGCGCTCGACACGGATCGTCGAGGGCGCCTGTTCGCCCCCAGCCGAGCTGCCCGCGCTGGCCTTCCCGGCGCTGAGCGCGTTGGCGTTCGCCCGGGTGGGATTGGTTGGGGTGGGGTTCGTTGCGGTGGGGTTGGCCGAGTCGGTGTTCGCGCCCGCGTCGGCCGAGCGGAGCGACTCGATATCGCGCGCCGACTGGGCGATCAGGGCTTCGAGCGAGGAGTTCGGGCCCGGGCCCTGTCCGGCGCCCGTGGGCCTCGCGGCGAGCGAGCCCGTGCCGCCCGCGGGTCCCTCGGCCGTCGCGTCGGTCGCGGCATCCTTGGACGAGAACCACCCGCACCCGGCCGGGAGCGTGGCAAACAAGGACAGAACGGTGGGCAACACAGCGCGCGCGCTTCGACGCATGGTCCGCCTCCTGCGGTCTTCTCGGGTCTCCGACCCGGGCTCATCAGGATATCGGATCGGCGCTCGCGACGGCTTGACGCGGGCCAAGGGCGGGCGCCCGGGCGCGCATGGCGCGCTCTCGGCCATCAAGAAAAAAAGCCCCGCGCTGGGCGGGGCCTTGAAAGAGACTCGACTTGGCTGGAACGGATCGCGCCCGAACTCAGTTGTTCGGCGGCGGGGGCGGCGGCGGGGGATTGCCACCCTCGCCCTGGCCCTCACCCTCGCGGCGACGGCGCTCGCCGCCGCGGCCGAAGCCCATCGGCTCGCCCGACGCGGCCCGCTCGCGGAAGCGGTCCATCATCTGCGCCCGGCGCTCGGGGTCCATCTGCTTGAGGCGCTCGCGGAACATCTCCGGCACGCGCGGGTCGTCCATCACCTGCTCGTCGGTCAGGTTGGGCAGGTCCTTGGCGAGCGACTCCATGTCGGCCCGCATCTTCTCCATCTGCTCCTGCGTGGGCATCTGGAACTGGCGCTGGCCATCCGGGCGACCCTGCGGGCCACCGGGCGGCGGCGCGCCTTCGGGCCCCGCGCCGGGCCGCGGACCACGCGCCTGCTGGCCGAGCTTCTCCATTTCCTTCTTCACGGCCTCGCGCTGCGGCTCGGTCAGCACGTTCATGACCTTGCCCGTCGCGTCTTCCATCTTCGGAGCGCCCGCGCGGATCGCTTCGAGCTTCTCACGCGCGGCCTGCTGCTCGGGCGTGGGCTCAGCGCCGCCGGGAGCACCCGGACGACGACCCCGCGGCGCGCCGTCGGGACCACCGCCCGGGGGCGGCGGCGGGGGCGCGTCCATCATCGGCTCTTCGCCGGGTGCGTTTCCGGGGGCGGGGGCGGGCTGGCCGCCCTGGCCGCCGCCTTGACTCTGGCGCAGACGATCACCGCGGTTGCCGCGGGCCTGCTGCCGGCCCAGACCGGCCTGCTCGGCGAGCTGGCGCATTTCTTCGCGGTGCTTCTCGGTGTACGCGCGGGTGTCGTTGCGGAACGTGTCGACGATGGCTTTGATCTGCGTGTCCTGCTCGGCCGACAGGCGGATCTCGGCGGGGGCCTTCTCGCCCCGGAGCACGTCGATCGCGCGGTTCAGCGTCTCAAGCCGAACGGCGGGCATCTGGCGCGCGTCGCGCCCCTGGCCGGGCTGGCCCAGGCGACGGCGCTCGCCGGGGACCGAGTTGTCCTTGACGTCGGGGCCCTTGAGCACCGGGTCGGCGGGGGCGGGCGCGGGCTGGGCGGGCGCGTTCTGGGCAAAGGCCGCCGAAGCCACCGCGAGGCCCGCGGCAAACATCAGGCACGAGAGGCGAGACGTCATACGCTGAACTCCTTACCAGGGCGAGGCCTGAAAGCCTCGCGTCGGCCCCACGCGGGGCGTCGAAGAGCGTAACGATCCCATCCTCGGCCCATTGCCGGCCGGGACGCGATTTCCAGACCCCGACGACCCGCCTTCAGCCTCTCCATTGTTCTTGGTTTGGCCTCCGTTCGCACACGATTCGGCTCACGAAAGGACTTCCGGATGTCCCTCAGCAAAGACCAGGTCCGCGACGCGCTCCGCACGCTGCCCATGCCCACCGGCGCGGGCGATGTTGTCTCCGCGGGCGCGTTCCAATGGACGGCCGTGTGCGAGGGCTACGTCTCGCTCAAGTTCAACCTCCCCGAGGGCACCTCGCGACCGGCGATGGACGCGCTCTCCGCGCGCGCGCTCGACATCCTCCGCGGCAAGGACCCGGGCATCTCCAGCCTCATCGTCGAGTTCGTCGACGAACAGGGCGACGTGCTCCACACCGCACGCCCCACCCCCGCGCCGAAGCCCGGTGCGCCGTACGGCGCGCAGGCCAGCGCGCAGAGTGCCGCAGGCCATCGGCCGATCCAGGGTCTGGGCGCGCCCGCGAGTTCGCCGGGCACAGGAAGTCAGGCCCCGACGCCTCAGCAGAGGGCCGCGGCGATTCCGGGCGTGAAGAACATCATCGCGGTGGGCGCGGGCAAGGGCGGCGTGGGCAAGTCGACGATCGCGGTGAACCTCGCCGTCGCGCTCGCGAGGCAGGGGCGCGCGGTGGGATTGATGGACGGCGACATCTATGGCCCGTCGCTGCCGACGCTGCTCGGGCTCGACTCGCTCGACACGCACGTGCTCGAGGGCAAGCTCCAGCCCTTCTACGTCCACGGCGTAAAGGCCATGACCATCGGCAAGCTCGTCGACAGCGAGAAGCCGCTGATCTGGCGCGGGCCGATGGCGCACGGCGCGTTCAAGCAGCTCGCGGAGCAAACCGCCTGGGGCGAGCTGGATGACCTGATCATCGATCTTCCGCCGGGCACGGGCGACGTGGCGCTGACGATGGCGCAGATGCTGCAGCTGACGGGCGCGGTGGTGGTGTGTACGCCGCAGAAGGTCGCGCAGGACGACGCGGTGCGCGCCGCGCGGATGTTCCAGCAGCTGGGCGTTGAGGTGCTGGGCGTGGTGGAGAACATGAGCTATTTCATTGCCGACGACGGAAAGGAATACGACCTGTTCGGTCGCGGCGGGGCGGAGATGATGGCCCAGCGCCTGGGTGTGCCGTTCCTGGGCGCGGTGCCGCTGACGATGGGCCTGCGGAAGAACTCGGACGCGGGCAACCCGAGCGCGAACTTCACGGACGCGAGCGCGACGGGCGAGCGTTTGCGTGCGGCGCTGGAGAAGCTGACGACGAACGTGTCGAACCAGGCCGCGCTGTCGGGGATGAAGCTCGGTCAGATCCGCCCGACGCTGACGATTTCGTGACCAAGGCCGGGCCGGTGGGGGAAGGCCGGTGGGGGAAGGCCAGTGGGGGAAGGCCAGTGGGCGAATGCGGGATGAGGGGCGGGGTCAGCGCGACTGGCCGGCGGTGGCCCACATGGCCACGGGCAGCACGAGCAGCGCGGCGACCGCGAGGATCAGTTCGGTCGGGGCCTGCAGCACGGCATCGGCCTGCGCGAGTTTGAGGCTGAGCGCGGCGCCCGTGAGCACCGACGCGAGCGCGATGAAGGCCAGGCCCCCGCGGCGCAGTCGGCGCTGCCATGCCGCACCCCACGCGTCCGAGCGCGCGGTCCGAAGCCGAAAGAACGACGGAAGCGTGGTCATCGATGCACGCCCAAACGCCCGAGGTTGCCGTCCGTGGCGAACCGTTGCACATACCCCAATCCGGGGACGGGCAGGACGCGAGCGTAAGGCGGTCGACCCAGTCAAGGCAAGCCCGGTCCGCGCGGTTACGCCGCCTTGCTCAGCGAGCGCGCCTGATCCAGATCCGCAAAGCGTGTCGCGGGAAGGAGTTTGGCGTATCGCGTCAGAGGCTGCGCGGAGATGGGCGTGGGCGCGGTTTCGTTCGCGTCGTCGCGGTGCGCCTCGTCGCGCGGGTTGAAGAGGATCGGCTCGCCGCGGGCATCGAGCCCCAGCGCGATCGGGCCCTTGACGTCCGCGCGGAACTCCGCGGCGACGTTCCCGATCCAGAGCGTGGTGCCCGCGGTGATCTTCCGGTGCACGATCAGCCGGCCGCGCCCGAGCCGGTCGGTCACGCGCAGCACGCGCCCGAGCGCGGCGGTCACCGGCCCGACCTGGCCCTGGTAGGTCGCGAGGTTGAATTCGAGCTCGGTGAGTTCTTCCGCCTGGCGCGCGGTCAGCTTCGCGGTCGCGCGCTGGAGCTGTTCGAGCCGTTCGCGCGCCTTGGTCGCACGCTGCTGCACGAGCGGCAGGATCTCCATGGCCTCGCGCATGAGCTTGTCGAGCTCGGCGCTGCGCCCGAGGATCACGGCGGCCGGGCCCGCGTCGGAGCCGAGCTGTCCGACCTCGCCGCTGCGCCCGACCCAGAGCTCGCCCGCGACGACCGAGGCGGTGGGCGCGATGAGGTCGCGCCCGATCGCGAGCTTGCAGGCGGTGAGTTCCTTGTGGATGCGCGCATCGCGCGCGACGAAGCCCTCGACGTTGCTCAGGTACTTGGCCGAGAGATCGCGCCCGACGGTGATCGAGCCCTTGTCGCGCGCGGCCATGCCTCGGTCAAGCCGCGCGTCGAGCGCGACGTGCAGCGTCGCGGCCTCGACCAAGTCCGCGACGTCGAGCGAGCCGCCCGCGCGGACGGTGAAGCAGTCGCGCACGCCCTTGCTGACGCGGACGTCGCCCGGGAAGTCGATGTTGCCCGTGCTGAAGTCGACGTAGTTGTCGACCTCGAGCAGCTTTCGCACGCGGAGCAGGTTGCCCGTGTGTTCGACGATGCCGTCGGCGCGGGCAAAGACGTCGCCCCGCGCGGTGATCTCGACGGTCTCGTCGGTCAGGGGTTTGCAGGGCCGGCCTTGCTTGGCGGCGAGCGCGCGCCCGGTGACGTCGACGCCGTCCTCGCCGATCGTCGGCTCGAGGATGACGCCGATCTTCGTGCCGCTCTTGACCGTCGATGCACGGAAGGCCGAGCGGTCGTAGTGGCTGTGCGCGCGGGGCGCGTCGTCGTCCTGGGACGGGTTGTCCGCGCCGGGCTCGTGCGCTGCGTCGGGGCTGTGGGCGGTGGGCGGGGCGTGGAGGTTGGCGTCGAGTTCGAGCGTGCCGTCGCGCGCGTGGACGGGCGCTTTGCCGCGGGCGACCTCGATCTTCGCGGCCTCTGCGAGCGTGGCGGGCGAGAGCGCGGCGAGCGCGTGGGCAAAGTCGGTGCGCAGCGTGGGCGCGATGCCTCGCTCGTCCATCAGCGCGTTCACCGCCTCGGGCGTGAGCTGGTCGGCGGGCGTGCCGGGCTCGACCAGCACGCAGGCGCTGAGGCGATCGTCGGAGATGGCAAGGCGGACCGAGGGCATGGCGCGAGGCTTCCTGCGCCGGACCGGGCCCTCTTTCCGGTGTCGGCGCGACGAGATGAGTCAGCGAACTCAGGCCGCGGCGGGCTTGGGGGCCTGCGCGGCGGGCTTGGCGGCGGCGGGTGCGGGCGCGGCGGGTGCCGCGGCGCACTTGGCGAGCGTCTCGTTGATGCGCTGGCTGAGCAGGTCGGGGGTGAAGGGCTTGACGACGTAGTTGTTCACGCCGGCCTTGATCGCTTCGATCACGCGGGCCTTCTCGGCTTCGGTCGTGACCATGATGATCGGCGTGGTCTTGTTCGTCTGGCGGATCGTCTTCACAAACGTCAGCCCGTCCATGTTGGGCATGTTCCAGTCCACGAGCATGAGCTCCGGCTTGAACGCACCAACCTTCGAGAGCGCGTCCTGCCCGTCGCAGGCTTCCATCAGGTCGGTGTGGCCGAGCTGCGTCAGCACCGACTTCTGGATGTTGCGCATCGTCTTCGAATCGTCAACCAGGAGAATCCTCATGGCGCTGGTCCTTCAGTGATCTCGGAAGTGTGTCGGGCTTAAGCGTTCGTCGTGGCGGCGGCGGGCTTGCCGTTGGTGGGGGCGGCGGCGGGGGTCTTGTCCTGGATCGCCACTTCGATCACCACCTCGCCGCAGTCGGTCGCGCACGGGATGATGATGCAGGGAACTTCGGACTGCTTGGCGATCTGGTGCCCGGGGCCGATGACGACCGAGGGGCAGGAGATGCTGACCTTGCGGTCCTTGAACATGGCCTTGGCGCCGCCGGAGACCATGTTCACGAGTTCGCCGATGGCGTCGGGGAAGTCGGGCGAATCGGCGGTGAGGTTCTGTCCGCAGAAGAGCGCGACGATGCGTTCGGCGGTCTGCTTGGGGAAGCTCAGCACGACCGAGCCGGCGACGTCGCCGCTCATGCCGATGATGCCCGAGATGTCGTACGTCGCGGTGTTCCCGGCCTTGAGGCGGGGCTCGCCGACGGTGACGGGCAGTTGCAGCATCGTCGAGAAAACGTTGCGGATGCTCGCGATGAACGGCTTGATGTACGTCGGGTCCATGCTCAAGTTCCGTGGGTTCGAGGTCCGGGGGGTTCGGGGTCCTTGGGGCAAACTGCGGATCGGGTGTTCGTCGGGGGCCAGTTCAGTGCGACTTGGCACGACCCGCGACGGGCTGGGGGGTTTGGGCGGGTTGGATCATGTCGTGCGGGTGCGGAGTCCTTCGGCCCGCCTGATCAGGGCGGCGATGTCGACGATGAGGCTGACGCCGCCGTCGTCGCGCACCGTCGCGCCCGAGATTGCCGCGTGCTCGCGCCGCGCGGGCTGTCCGCCGCCGGGGCCGCCGGTCTGCGTCCCGGTCGCGAGCGCGTCAAGGCTCTTGACGACGATTTCCTGCTGGCCGATCAGCCGCGAGACCAGCAGCCCCACCCGCTTGTCGTTCTGCGTCAGGATCACCGCGAAGGGCTGCTCCGCGCTCTGCTTCTCGGGCGGGAGCGCGAGCGCGTCGGAGCCCTTGATCAGCGGCAGCACCGTCTCGCGCAGGCGCATCACCGGGT
>JANRKN010000026.1:0-4795 GCA_033763435.1 Planctomycetota bacterium | reverse complement strand
GCGGGCGCTGCCGCCATCATGGGCATCATCATGCCCGCGCCGGGCATCTGGGGCATCACGCTCGGGCCCGAGCCGTTGTAGATCACCGGCTGATGGTTCACCACGTGCCCCGAGCCGCCCCGGCGCAGACGCACCTGCTGGTTCTCGTCCGACAGGTCCAGGCTCGTCAGATCATGCTCCTTCATGAGCTTGATCAGTTCCTTCACGTGGTTGATATCCATCATGCGCCTACGCCTTCTTTCCGAGCGCCGCTCGGCTCAAAGTAACCTCTCACGCCGGTGTCAGGTCAACGTCGACCAGCCGGCATCCTTCGGGAGCGAACACAGGTTCGTCGCGCCCTTCTCCGTCACCAGATAGCAGTCCTCGATCCTCACCCCGCCCACGCCCGGCAGATAGATCCCCGGCTCGATCGTCACGACGTGCCCCGCGCGCAGCTCCACGCTCGAGGCCATCGGGCTCAGCCGCGGGTCCTCGTGCCCCTGCAGGCCGATCCCGTGCCCGAGCCCGTGCCCGAAGCGCTCGCCGAACCCAGCCTTGTCGATGATCCCGCGCGCGATCGCGTCGACCTCGCCCGTGGTGACGCCCGCCTTCAGCGCCGCGGCCGAGGCCTCGTGCGCCTCGAGCACCACGCTGTAGATCTCCGCGATCTCCGCGGGCCATTTCACGAGCGAGAATGTCCGCGTCATGTCGCCGTGATAGCCCTTGTACACCGCGCCCCAGTCGATCAGCAGCGGCTCACGCAGCGCGACCTTGGTATCCCCCGCGCGATAGTGGGGCAGGCTCCCGTTCGCCCGCGCCGCGATGATCGTCTCAAACCCCGGCGCGCTCGAACCCAGGCTCTTCATCTCCGCCTCGAGCAGCGCCGCGATCACCCGCTCGGGCTGCCCCGCCTGGATCGTCGGCAGCACCGCCAGCAGCGCCTGCTCCTGGATCTCGATCGCCTTGCGGATCAGCCGCACCTCGCCCGCGTCCTTGATCTCGCGCATCCCCGCGATCAGTCCGGTCGTCGCGGCAAGCGCCTTGGCCGCGGACTTCAGGCCGCGGGCGCCGAGGGCCTTCACGAGCGACTCGCGCTGGGCCAGCGTGACGTGCTCGGCCTGGAGCCCGACCTCGCTCGCCCGCGCCTCGATGAGCAGGTCCGCCGTCGCGTCCAGCAGGCCGCGGGAACGGATCACCACCCGCGCCAGCCTCGCCTTGCGGATCGGCTCGAGCTCTTCTTCAAAGCGGAAGTCCGAAAGCAGCACCGACTTTCCGTCGGCGCCCACCAAGAGGTACGAGTCGCCCCCCAGGAACCCGGTCAAGTACGCGACATCGAGCGGGTTGGTGACCAACAGATGGCCCAGCGACTGACCGGCGATCACCCCCGACAGCCGGGCAAGCCGGGCCGCGTAGGGACCCTTGCCCTCGACCACTTTGGGCTCGATGGCCGCCTCAGCACCGCCCGCCGGGATCGCCCCGGCGTCGGTCTCGCCAGGCCCGACGGCGCGGCCCTTCGCCGCCTCGACCTGTGGACGCCCGGGTCGTTTGCCCGCCGCGGCAGGCCCGGCCGGTGCCTTCGCACCCTCAGCCTGAGGCTTGCGGGCCTTGCTCGTCGCTTTGGGGCTGGATGAAGGGGTACCCATCGAGATTCAGGGCATGATAGCGGCCCGCCTCCGATCGTCGCCAGATCGGAGATCAATATCCGCTTTGATCCTGCCCGTCCCCGCTGGGCACTTGTTCCCGAAGCGCTCACCCAAACATAACCCGGCCCCGGAATCCGGACCCCGCCCGCCTTTCCGGGCCCGCCCGGCTATCGTTGAACCGTTCCTTGACATGCCCGCCGGGGGCGCTTGTCGCGCTCGGCCAGACAGGAGTTTCGTGTGAGCGTCATCGCCTCTCGCCCTGTGGTCGTCAACGCCTCCAAGCTCGCGCTCGACGGTGGAACCCCGGTCGCCCCGGCCGGTGTGCCGTTCATGTCCACCGCCCTCACCCAGGCCGACATCGATGCCGCGCTGGTCGTCCTCAAGTCGGGCATGCTCCGTGCCGCGGGCAAGTGCGAGGAACTCGAGAAGCGCTTTGCCTCTCTCAGCGACGCGCGCCACGCGATGACCTGCGCCAACGGCACCTGCGCCCTCCAGCTCGCGTACGAGCCCCTGTTCCAGCCCGGCGATGAGGTCCTCGTTCCCGCCTGGTCGTACATCGCGACGGTCTCGATGGTCGTCGCCCGCGGAGGCATCCCCGTCTTCGTCGAGGCCCGCCCCGACACGTATCAGATTGATGTCGCCGATGCCGCCCGCAAGGTCACGCCCCGCACCAAGGCCATCGCCGCGACGCACCTCTACGGCTGCCCGGTCGACATCGACGGGGTGCAGGGCCTCGCCGCGGCCCACAATCTCAAGGTGATCTACGACGCCGCGCAGGCGCACCTGGCGACGTACAAGGGCAAGGGCATCGGCGCGTTCGGCGACGCCGTGACCTACTCGTTCTACGCGACGAAAAACCTCGGCACGGGCGAGGGCGGCCTCATCACCTGCAACGACGACGCGCTCGCGCGCCAGATCAAGCTCCTCCGCTCCCACGGCGAGACCGACAAGTACCTCCACGAGCAGGTCGGGTACAACTACCGCATGAACGACATCACGGGCGCGATCGGCTGCTCGCGCCTGGATCGTCTCGCGGCCCAGACCGCCCGCCGGCGCGAGATCGCCGCGAAGTACGACGCGATCGTCTCCCGCATCCCGGGACTTGCGACGCCCATCACCACGCCCGGCGGCGAGGGCGTGTTCCACCTCTACACGATCCAGATCGAAACGCCCCGGTTCAAGGTCAGCCGCGATCAGTTCTCCGCGGCGCTCAAGGCCGAGGGCGTGCCGTCGGCCGTCCACTACCCGCGCTCGCTGCCCATGCAGCCGGCGCTGGCGCGCTTTGCGAAGCCCGGCGACACGCCGATCGCGATCGGCCTGGCCTCGCGCGTGCTGAGCCTGCCGATGCACCACGACCTGACGGAAGAGCACATCGCCGCCGTCGGCAACGCGCTCGAGAAGGTCGCCAACGCGTACCGCGCCTGAGCGATTACCGAAGTGGTCATGGAGCGCGTGGGGTGCCACCAGTCCGACGAGGCGCAGCCTCGGAGAGACTGGTGACGGAGACTGCGCGTACTCATCGGGCACCACTCTTCGCACCTTCGGTGCTCCGAGTGGTGGCACCCAGAGCAACCGTTCACCGTGATTCACGCGGCCTCGCCCGACGCGCGTCGCTGCGCTCCGCGGGCCGGAGGACTCGGCTTGCGGCCGGGAGCACTTGGAGTCATAATGCCTTAGTGGTAGTGCCGCTCGTTCCACAGGCCGGATACGGCAGGCGCGGACAGCCCCCATTCCGGGGAAATACAGCTGGCCCATTTATTTCCAGGCATCTAGAGGATCCAACGTCGCCATGTCGCTCGAAACCGAACTCACCGATGCGTTCATCGAAGGATACCGGGTAGCGGGGAAGGAGGTCGGTTACTGGGGACGGCGGTTTCTGCAAGCAGTAAAGCGCAAGGGTGGTCTGGCCACGGCAAAACAGATGCTGCTCCCCCGAAACAAAGGCCAACGCAAGGGATTAGACGCGCTACTCGAAGCCAACCGGCCGGAGCTTACGGTCGAAGCCATCATCTTGCAGCCACGGTTTCAGACATTGTTCACACCCGTTGAGCTTGCAGCCGCCAAGCAGCGTCTGGGCGACTATGGCAGGGTGATCGCGACCTTCGCCTCAGAGCGTCAACGCTTGTATCCGGACGAGTTGGAGCCTGGGCGTATGTACGCCGAAGGAGCCAAGAAGCAGATTCGCGTCAATGCGTATGAGCGCAACCCTAAGGCGCGAGCAGCTTGTCTAAAGCACTACGGGTACGACTGCGCTGTCTGCGCCTTCAACTTTGAGGCTCGGTATGGTGCCCTAGGCAAAGAGTTCATCCATGTCCATCACCTAAAGCCGTTGGCGCTAACCGACGGTGAGTACAAGCTCGACGCGGTGGCTGACCTTCGCCCCGTCTGCCCGAACTGCCACGCCATGCTTCATCGCGGTGCGGATGTCCTTAGCATCGAGGAGCTCCGCACGAAGCTTAGCGGCGCAGATATCTGAGCCTTCGCTCGAGCGCCCGGCCAACGTCAGCTGCACAGCCCAAAAATTGGGCGGGTAGCACGGCCTGCGCGGGCTCGGGCTCTCAAACCGTCGTTAGACGCCGAGTACGCGGCTTGAAGCCGAGCCGTCAAGCCGTGGCACCCCGAGCACGCGTTCACCGTGGAACACGCGACCTCGCCCGACGCGCTTCGCGGGCCGGGGAACCCGGCACCCGCCGTGAAGACGCATCCCTCGCGCAGCGGGTGCCACCAGTCCGCCGGCCTTGCGGCGAGACTGGTGCCGAAAACTGCGCGGGTGCATCACGCACCACTCTTCGCTTTGCTCTGAGTGGTGGCACCCAAGGCGGCGCGCTCACTCGACCACTTGACCTCTTGACCACTTTCAGTCGGCTCGGAGAGCCGACCTACCCAAAGGCACCCCCGCCCATCTGCCCGAATCTCTGTTGTAACGAGGAATATCCTCCCGGCATCTCAGCGGGTGTTCAAGGCCCGTCCTTCAAGGCCCATCCAAGGAGACCGACGATGACCACCTCCATGCCGAACAACACTTCCATGCCGAACAGCACCGCCCCCACGAACTCTGTCACGAACGCCCACACGAACGCGCTCACCACGCGCGGCATCCACCACATCACCACCATCGCCTCCGACCCGCAGAAGAACCACGACTTCTACACCCGCGTGCTCGGGCTGCGGCT
>JANRKN010000025.1:0-20030 GCA_033763435.1 Planctomycetota bacterium | reverse complement strand
GATCCATCTGGAGCCCGCGCGGGAGGATCGGCCCCCAACAGACCCCGGCCGGGCGGGGAAGCGGGTGGACTCAGGCGGGGCAGCGAGCTAACGTTCAGGCCCGTCGCAGCCCGGGAAGCGCCCTTTGGCCAAGCGGTCCGGTCGGACCCTCCGCGAGCACGGGATCGGAGCGATTTTTATGTACGCGATCATCGTTGAGGGCGGCGGGCAGCGTCGGGTTGAGCAGGGTCAGGAGATCCTGGTCGATCTCGTCGGCAAGGGCGAGGTCAAGGTCGGGCAGAGCCTGACGATGGACAAGGTGCTGGTCATCGGCGAGCACGGCAAGGACGCGAAGATCGGCCGTCCGTTCGTCAGCGGCGCGTCGGTCACCGTCGAGGTGCTCGAGGCGCTGGTCAAGGGCGAGAAGATCGACATCCTCAAGTACCGCCCCAAGAAGGCCTACAAGAAGAAGCAGGGCCACCGCCAGCAGTACACCCGCGTCAAGGTCACGGCCATCAAGGGCTGAGTCCTCGCGGTTCACGGTCTGTTGTCTGAGTTCATTCTCACGCGGGCGTCCTTCGAGGCGCCCGTGTGTGCTTTTGGGCGCGTGCTCTGCGTGGACACGCGGCCCCGGGCGGGCTTGAGTTCCGCCATGCGGCACGTCACGCTCATCACCACCGGCGGCACGATCGAGAAAACCTACGACGAGGGCACCGGCTCACTTGAGAATCGCCGGTCCATCGTCGGGCGCATGCTGCATCGCCTCAGGCTCGATGGCACGATCGTCTCGACCATCGAACTCATGAGTAAGGACAGCCTGCTCATGACCGACGCCGACCGCGAACGCATCGCCCAGGCAGTGTCTGCGGCGGGTGGGGCCGCCGGTGGTGGGGGAGGCGCGGGCAACGCCGGTGTCACGCAGGGCATCGTGATCCTGCACGGGACCGACACGCTGGAGAAGACGGGCGAGCACCTGCTGAAGGCGATGGGCGCCGCCGGTCCGTCGGTCCCGATCGTGCTCACCGGCGCGATGCGTCCCTTTGAGATGAAGCGCTCGGACGCGCTCCAGAACCTGACCGAAGCGATCTTCGCGACCGGGGTGCTGCCCGCGGGCGTCTACTGCGTCGCGCACGGCAAGGCGCTGGCCTTCCCGGGCGTCGTGAAAGACCGCGATCGGATGACCTTCCGCAAGCAGGGCTGAGCCGGCACGGTTCTCGGGCGTCGAGGGTCAGCGGCCCGGGCGCGCTGCGCGTGCCCGCGGCATCGGCTGCGCCGGTTATGCCGGGCGGGCGGGGCTTGACGTGTGTGCGCGGGGCCGGGGGTGTTCAAGGGTGAGCCGGCGTGGTCCGATCTCCCGGCGGGGTTGGTTACTCACCTCGCAGAGAGGACGCGCATGGACAAGGCATCGGTCATCGGGTCGATTCTGGGTGTGGCGTGCTGCCTCATCGTCGGTTACAAGGCATCGCACGGCAACTGGATGATGTTCTGGTCCGAGAAGGGCGCGTACATGGTGTTCGGCGGCACCATCTCGGTCATCTTCATGGCCATGCCCATGGAGCGCATCAAGCAGATCCCCGCCTACTGCAAGACCTTCTTCATGTCCAAGGGCATGTCGGCGACCGAGTGCGTCAAGCTCATGAACGAGATGGCCGAGAAGGCCCGCCGCGACGGCATCCTCGCCCTCGAGAGCGAGATGGACAAGATCAAGGACCCGTTCCTCTCCGCCGGCCTCAAGATGGCGATCGACGGCGTGGACCCCTCGAGCATCGAGGCGACCCTGCGCATGGAAGTCCTCGCGATGCAGGACCGGCACAAGGCGGGCAAGAAGTTCTTTGACCTCATCAAGCTCTACTCGCCCGGGTACGGGCTGGTCGCGACGCTGATCGGCCAGGTCGGTATGTTCGGCGGTCTGGCCGAGGCGTCGATCGGTCACCTGGGCTACATGCTCGCCGTCGCCGTCGTGGCGACCATGTACGGCACCGTGCTCGCGAACGCCGTCGCGGGCCCGATCGGCGACAAGCTCGCGCTGCGCTCGGGCACCGAGATCCTCAACCGAGAGATGATGATCCAGGCGATCCTGTCGATCCAAGCGGGCGACAACCCGCGTGTGACGCTCGACAAGATGCTGGCCTTCCTGCCCTCGGTCAGCCGCGTGCCCTTCCGTGCCGCGGCCTGAGTGAACTGACCCCTTCGGTCTCTTTGTCGCCCCCGCGTATCGGAGCACGCTCGGCATGTCCGACGACAAGCACAAAGAAGGACACGGCGAAGGCCACGGCGAGGGCCACGGCGGTGGTCATGGCGGGGGCCACGGCGGCGGTCACGGCGGGGGCCATGCCGAGGGCGAGCACGAGGGCGCGCCCGATTGGCTCATCTCCTTCGCCGACTCGGTCATGCTCCAGATGGGTTTCTTCGTCATTCTGCTCGCGATGAACATGGGCCCCAAGGCCACCAAGCAGCAGGAGGGCCAGCCCGCCGACACCGAGGGCGGCGCCCCGCCCGCGATGGTCGACTTCGTGATCGGCGTCCGCGAGGCCTTCAACAACCCGATCAAGGTTGACTCCTCGGACCCGCGCGAGCAGATGTTCGTTCAGCGCATCAAGCAGCGCAAGGCCGAGGGTGAGGGCGACGACAAGGGTCCGTCGGGCGAGAACCCGAGCCTGCAGGCGACGCGACCGGACGACTACTCGAACGTGGGCGGGACGGTCTTCTTCGAGGACGGGCAGAACGTGCCGGGGGGCGAGGGGCGCGAGGTCGTCGCCGCGGTCTGCGAGAAGCTGCGGGATCAGCGCTGGATCATCGAGGTCCGCGGGCACGTGAGCCCGAGCGAGGCGATGCGCGACCCTGCGCGCGCCCACGCGCTCAGCCACGAGCGGGCGATGGCGATCGCGCGGCTTATGGTCGAGAAGGGCATGAAGTGGGAGCAGATCCGACTTGTGTCCGTGGGCGACTCCGACCGCCTGACCCAGCGATTCACAGGCCGCGAGGCCGAACGGCGCAATCAGCGTGTCGAGATCGTCGTCACCCAGCGCGCCATGCCGGCCGATCCGTTCAGCAAGGGCGGCTCGGGCGCGCCCGGCGCGGGCGGGGGTGGCGGTGGTAGTGGTGGGGGCGGCGGTGGGGGCGAGAAGTAACGCCTCGGGTACACTCAGCCTCGCGGCACGCGCCGCGGGAAGGACACACGGCATGTCGGCATCGCAGCGGGGACCGGACTCAGCCTCGGCGGCATCGTTTCGCGCAGCGCTCGACGCCGCGGGGTTGAACGCGCAGTCCGCGCTTGAAGCCCTGGGCGTGAAGAACGCCGCGGAGCTTGCGCGCCTGTCCACATCTGACCGCATCACGCGTACCGAGGGTGGCGGCGCACGCGCGACGCTCGTGCGGCTGTTCCTCCTGGGCGTGGGCGTCAATGAAGACGCCGCAACGCAGGCGCTCGCGCTGATGGGGCTCGACGCTGCCGTGCGCGCGGGGCTCGTGGAGCGCCGGGGGGGCGCGATCGCCGGGCTCGTGCAGATTTCGTTCTTTGAAGACCTCCTGCTCGCAACCGACATGCCCGAGCGGGCGATCGATTCGCTCCGCGTCGCCGCCGACGCGGTCATGCCCCCCGGCGGCACGACGAGCGAAGTCGCGGCGCTCGCGATCCGTTCGGGCGTCCGAGGCGCAGTGCTCGACGTGGGCACCGGCTCGGGCGCGCTGGCGATCTCACTCGCCCGCGCGGGGCTCGGGCCCGTCGTCGCGACGGATATCAGCGAGCGGGCCTTGGCGTTCGCGGCGTTCAACGCGGCGCTCAACGGCGTCACGATCGAGCTCGTCCGCGGCTCGGGTGTTGAGCCCGTGCAGGGCCGGCGCTTTGCGCTGATCGTTTCGAACCCGCCCTTCGTCATCGGGCCCAGCCGCTCGCTCACGTATCGCGATTCGGGCGTGCGGGGCGACGGGTTCGTCCGTGGGCTGGTGCGCGATGCCGCGGCGCTGCTCGAGCCCGGCGGCTTTGTGCAGGTCACCGCTGACGTCGCGCACGTGCGCTGCGAAGACTGGGCCGGACGCTTGCGCTCGTGGGTCGAGGGGCTCGCGTGCGATTCGGTCGTGCTCCGCGGGCGTTCGTGGGAAGCGCAGGCGTACGCGGAATTCTGGCTCGGGCTCGAGGCCGCAGACAGCGGCGCGCCCGTCAGCCTCGCGCGGCGCAAGGAATGGATCGACGCCCTCGCCTCCGAGCGCATCGAAGGCATCACGCACGTTCACATGACCCTGCGCAAGCACGCGCCCTCCGCGGGCCGCGACGGCGTCATGCGGATCGAAACCCTCCCCGCCGCGGTCGCGCCCGGCACCGGCTCGGTCGTCGCGCGGTTCTTTGCGTGCATGGAATTCAGCGTCTCGGCGACGGACACCGAGATCGTCGGCGCAAGCCTGAGGCCCGCGCCCGAGATCCGGCTCACACAAGAGATCGCGCCGGGCTCGGCCATCAAGAGCGCGCCGGGGCGTGCGGGCGCCGCGGGCGGATGGGCCGCGGTCGATCACCGACTCGCGCTCGCCCACGGCCTCAGCCCCGTCCGGCCCATCGACGCGAACACGTTCAACCTCGTGCGGCTGTTCGACGGCATGCGCACGGTCGGCGAGATCGTGCAGCTCGTCGCGCAGCAGGCGCGAGCCCCCGCCGAGCAGGTCGGCCCGATGATCGTCCAGGTCGTGCGCCAGCTCGTGCAGGCCGGCGTGCTGCTGCCTAAGGGCGTCGCCTGACTTTTGCGCAAAAAGGAGCCCCGCGATGAACAACGCGGGGCTTGATCGTGCTTGAACGAGTTTTCTGGCTCAGGCCCGCCCGACGCAGGTCGGGCGCGAGAATCAGTCCTCGCCCTGGGCCTTGGTGAAGCCCGCCTCGCCGTCGAATTCCTGGAGCTTCTCGATGTGGGCCCACTTGAGCCCCGGCGTCGCGCCGACCTTCGCGATCGCCGCGAGCAGGTCGCTGTCGCTGAGGTTGCCCGTCTCGCCCTTGGCCCCGCCCTGGCGGAGCACGCACCGGCAGCGGAACTGATCGGTGCAGTCGGTGATCGCGCCGCCCAGCGGGTAGACCTTCGTGCCGCGGTTGGAGATCATCTTGAGCTTCAGCGCGGTGCCCTCGAGCAGCGCCTCGACCTTGGGGCCGAGCTCGCCCGGCTGGATGTTGGCCTCGATGAAGATGTCCGCGCCGACGACGCGGTTGGTCTTGGCCTTGACGAACGCGGGCTCGGACGAGATCGAGGGCAGCTTGATGGGCTTGGCCTCGCGGACGCGGAACTTCTCCGAGCGCTTGCCGAGGTTGGAGATGATGAGGTCGGTGTAGGCGCTGGTCGAGAGCGTGTTGGGCTTGTCATAGCCGACGACGTCGCCCGTGCCGACGCCCTTGGCGGCGCACTGCTCGAGCGTGACGAGCACGGCGTGCTCGATCTTGTTCGCGGCCTCGAACTCGCCGATGTACCGCAGCATCGCGACGCCCGACATGAGCACCGCGGTGGGGTTGATGCAGTTCTTCCCGGCGTACTTGGGCGCCGAGCCGTGCACGGCTTCGAAGATCGCGACGTCGTTGCCCAGGTTCGCCGAGGGGGCGAAGCCCAGCCCGCCGATGAGCGCGCTGGTCAGGTCGCTGATGATGTCGCCGTTCATGTTCGTCGTCACGATCACGTCGAACTGCTCGGGCTTCTTCACGAGCTGGTGGGCGCAGTTGTCGATGATCACGTGCCAGGCCTGGATGTCCGGGTACTCGGGCGCGATGCGCTCGAACGTGCGCTTGAGCATGCCCTCGGTCATCTTCATGATGTTCGACTTGGTCGCGCACGCGACGCTCTTGCGCCCCTCGCTGCGAGCAAACTCGAACGCCGTCCGCACGATCTTCTCGCAGCCCTTGGCGCTGATCAGCTTCAGGCACTGCGCCACGCCCGCGGTCTGCATGTGCTCGATGCCCGCGTACAGGTCCTCGACGTTCTCACGCACCACGACGAGGTCGATCCCCCGGCCCGAGTAGGGCGTCTTCACGCCCGGCAGCTCGCGCACCGGGCGGATGTTCGCGTACGTCTCGAACAGCTTGCGCAGCGTCACGTTCGCTGACTTCTCGCCGTAGCCGATCGGCGTCCCCAGCGGGCCCTTGAGCACCAGGCGCGTCTTCTTGATGCTCTCGATCGTCTCCTGCGGCACGCCCGACGGGATGCCCTGCTTGAACACGCTCTCGCCCGCGTGACGAACCTCAAACTCCAGCGTCACGCCCGCGGCCTCGATGATCTTCTGCGTCGCGGCCACGCACTCCGGGCCCACGCCGTCGCCCGGGATCAGCGTGCAGAGAACTTTGCCCGAAGGGGTCTTGAAGAGGTTCGGCATCGAAAACTCCTGAAAAACAGTGCGACAGAGGCGGCGGCACGCGGCCGCGGGACAAGGTCCGCAGTCTAGGAACCCACCCCCGCACGGTCGAACCCCGCGGCTGTCTCCGCTCCGGAGCCGCGGGTCCGATTCTCCGCCCGGCCCGTCGATTCTCGAACCAACGAACAGACCCCCGCGCGGGCGGGGGTCTGTGTCAGACGTTGGGTTGGTGGTGAGATCTCAGCGCCGCCGCCGGCGCGAGACGAGCCCTGCGAGGCCCAGCAGCGCGATCGGGCCCGGCGCGGGGACGACGTTGATCGCGTAGTTCGCGGAGAACGTCCCGAGCGCGCCGTTGGTGTCGACGTAGTTCAGCGTGATGCCCGCCAGGCCCCCGGGCCCGAGCGGGTTGGTGCCGTAGAGCCCCAGAGGCATGCCGCCCGAGTACCCGAAGTTGCCCGGCGTGATGACGTGGTTCACGATCGCGCCCGAGTAGGTGCCGATTCCGTTCCACGCGAGGAACCCCGCGTCCCAGCCCTGGCCCGGGCCGTTGAAACCGGCCGTGAGGCCCGCGTTGAACGGCAGCGACCACGACGACATCGAGAGCGGGCTCAGCAGCGACTCGCCCGAGTTCATGGTGATCGTGCCGGTGATCGCGATCGTCCCGCCGAAGTTCGGCGTCGTGTTCGTCACGGCCGTCATCGTGAACGTCGCCGCGCCCGCGAACGCGCCAACCCCAGCAACCACCGAAATTCCCACAACAGCCATCATCCTGTTCAGCGTCATGACCCAGTCTCCTGCGAGGCGATCGGTGAAATCGACGCCTCGGACAGACTTGCCAGCCGACGGCCAAACCTTGCAGGGTGGGACGAGAAATGCGTGATGATCAGCGCAACCGAGGCCTAACGCGGGTCGTGCCATGTGTCGCGGTGCGCTTGCGCGGTGTAGTGAACCATGTCACCCTTTCGAAAGCCACCGAGAATGGCTTTCGCCTCCGGCGGCAGCGAAAGCAGGAGGTCTCGTCCGTGACCGCGTCCCTCAATGGCGACGATGAGGTCGCCGCGCCGGAGGACGGCACTGGTCACGCAGAAGTATGCCGCGGGGCCTAGGAGCGAGACACCTCCTTCGGCATCCGCGGGTACCTCGACCTTGAATCCTCTCTCTTCATACATGCTGCCATCGAAGTTGCCGGGAATTCCTGACGATCCGCCGTCGTGACGATCATTTAGTGCCATGTTCCAAGATAGATCGTCCGCTCGGTTCGTCCGGAGCGGGCAACCACAATTTCCTGTGGACTCGCTGTGGTGCGTGCGCAAACTTTGCTGCGGCCCAAACTTGCGTGGTGCGCGAGCGCTGCGGCTGCAAGCCCCCGCGAGCGCTTACCGCGGCAAGGTTCGCTTGACGACCGTCGTTCGATCAATGCTCGCGTGCGCCCAAGCGGGCGTCCACTCTCGCGTGAGGGTCGGTCCGGTACTTCGGGCACCGATTCTGTCACGCGAGGGCAGGGATGATCCGCAGATCGCGGTTTCCTGCAAAGCGGGCGAGGGGATTCGAACCCCTGACGTACAGCTTGGAAGGCTGTCACTCTACCACTGAGTTACGCCCGCGCTTGTCTGATGGTACGCGGCCCGTCGATCGATCGGCGCTCACCGCGTCGGCTTCGGCGCCCCGCCCGCCTTCAACGCCCGGATCGCCATGAACATCGGGATCTCCCGCCTCGCGCGGTTTTCCTCGTGCGCTCTGGGGCCCGGCTGGCTGATGCGGATGCTCGGCCATTCCTCCACCGCGTCGATCAGCAGCCCCGCCTCGGCCAGGTGCCGGACGTACGTCTGCAGCGGGCGATGGAACGTCCACGTCGTCACGGCGGGCTTCCCGATCGCGACGGCGCCCGGGTTCATCACGATCTCACGCTGGCCGGGCGTGAGGTAACCGTCCACCCGGCGGTACTGGCGGATCTGCGAGGGCTTTGGTCCTCGGGTGGGCCCGCGCGCGTTCCCTCCAAAGCCAGGTCCGCGCGAGTGTGCGCCCCGGCCCTGGTCTTCGTCGCCGTAGTCCCAGCCCCAGCTCGTCTGGCCCGGCGCGCGGAACGACGGATGCAGGATGATCGCGACGAACGCGCCGCCCGGCTTAAGCAGCGCCGCGACGCCCTCAAAGACCGTCGTCAGCGGGTCGATGTTCATGAGCGCGAGCACGCAGCAGGCGCTGTCGGCGTTGCGCGCGGGCGCAAGGTCGGGCGCGCCCGAGGCCAGCCGGCGCGCGTCGGCCACCAGAAACTCCGGCGGCGTCCGCAGGCGCTGGGCCCGCAGCGACTCGCGCGCGCTCGTGATCAGCTTGGGCGAGGCGTCAATGCCCACGGCCTGCACGTCCAGCTCCGCCAGACGCCGGCACAGAATCCCCTCGCCGCACGCCAGGTCCACGATCTTCTGACCCGCGCGCGGGTTCAGAAGCCGGAGCACGCCCGGAATCACCACCATGCGGTGATGGTCGCTCCGGCCCTCGTCGATCAGCGAGCGATACCAGCCCGCGACGTGGTCCCACGAGGTGTCCGCCACCGGCCCGCGACTTGCCCCGCGAGGCTCGGGTGCGATCTTGGCCTGCGCCGGCTCGGCATTCGGTTCGGCCTCAGCTTCATCGCGCCCAACCGGCGTTTCGGGAGGGTCCGCGTCCGCGAGGTCATCGTCGCCCGGCTGCGCGTCCAGTGGCGGCGCGTTGGTCGGCGATTCAAGCGCCGCACTCTCCGGCGCGTTCATCGCGGGTTCATCGTCCTCGATCATCTCGGGCCCGAGCTTTTCGGGCGGTTTCTGGCCCAGCAAGCGCCAGAAGCCGTGGGGCGGGGGTGAGGTGAAGCGCACGCTCTCGCCGCGGGTCGGATGGCGGAAGCCCAGCTCGGTCGCGTGCAGGCAGAGGCGTTCGCGCCCGGAGCGATCGTCGGCGACTGCGTCGCGCGAGCCGTAGCGCAGATCGCCCACCACCGGGTGCCGAAGGTCGCGCATGTGCACGCGGATCTGATGCTTGCGCCCGGTCTCGAGCCGAACCTGCAGCAGGCTGCGCCCGCGCCCGGCCGCGAGAAGCTTCCAGTGCGTCACCGCGAGGCGCGGCTCATCGTCCGCGTTCTCGCGCAGGTGCGTCGGGCGCGACGAGCGCCCCGCGCCCATTTTCGCCGACTCGCCCACTGGCACCGACCGCACGTCGCCCGATTCTTCTTCGATCAAAAAGCTCTGCACCGTGCCCGAGGGCGGCTGCTTGCTCAGCGAGCTCTCGGTGTGCTCGAACACGCCTTCGACCACGACGTGATACAGCCTGTGCACCCGCCGGGCCTTGAGGTCTTCCTTCAGCGCGAGGAACGCCGCCTCGCTCTTGGCGAACACCAGCAGGCCCGAGGCCTCGCGGTCGAGGCGGTGGATGATCCACAGCTTCTCGCGGCGCTTGCGGCGGCTCGAGGACTGCACGTACTCCTTCAGAATGTCGAACAGGTTCTCGCCGTTCTGCCCGGGCATGACGGCCGAGAGCAAGCCCGGCGGCTTGTCGACGACGAGCAGGTCCAAGTCTTCGAAGATGATCTTCGCGCCGCGGGGCAGCCTCTGCGGATCCATCGGCTGGGGCGCGCGCGAGGGCGCGCCGAAGGACCGGTCTGAACCGCGATCGGGCCCACGATCGGGCCCGCGGCCAGCGCCTGGGAACCTCGGCGGACGTCGACCCCCCGGACCGCCCGGACCACCGCCCGGACCACCGCCTGGACCGCCTGGACCGCCGGGACCGCCGGGCCCTCGGTCAGAGCCTCCGTTGAAGCGAGCGTTGGAAAACGGGCGGCGTTCGGGCCGGCCTCGGCCAGAAGAAAAGGGCGGGGGCGTCACGAGCGCGGGTCCTTTCGGTCGGCGGATTCGGCCATGCCCAGGCGCGGCGCGCGCGCCTCGATCACGTCCAGCAGCCAGCGGGCAAAGTCGGGCTTGGAAATCCGCCCGGGCGTGTCGATGCGTTCCCCGGACTTACTCAGCGCGACCGCCTCGATCTGGTCCGCGCCCATCGATTCGAGCGGGTTGGCCACCACCAGGTCCAGCCGCTTGCGCTCGAGCTTTTTGAGCCCCGAAGCGATCATCTCTTCCCGAGGCTCCAGCGCAAAGCCCACGAAGTACTGCCCGGGCTCGCGCAGCGCCGATCGCTCCGCGATCAGGTCGGGCGTCGGCTCAAGCTCCAGCATCAGCTTCTCGCTCGTGCGTCGGAACTTCCCACCGCTGAGCGCCGCGAGAGGCTTGGGGCGATAGTCCGCGACTGCCGCGGCCATGATCAGCACGTCGGCCTCGGGCACGTGCGTGTGGAGCAGGGCCCGCAGGTCGTCGCACGTCCGGAAACGCACCAGGTTCACCCCGGGCCGCGAGGGCTTGAGTTCGCCCGGGCCCAAGAGCAGGGTGGTCTGCCAGCCGCGGGCGTCGCCGGCATCGGCGAGGCTGACGCCCACGCGGCCCGAAGAGCGGTTGCCGAGGTATCGGACCGCGTCGATCGGTTCGTGAGTGGGGCCGGCGGTGATGACCAGGCGGGGGGGCATGGGGCGCATGAGCATAAGGAAGGAATGAAGACCGTCTGATCCTTGGCGTCCCAAGGCCGGACGTCGCGTGGCGCGGGCCAATCACAGGTCGATCGCGGCACAGAACCGAGCGGGAACCGGGGGCCTGCGGCGTGCGAACAGAGGCCGCACCGCGTGGGCCGCCGCGCGGCGGAAGGGTGAGCGGTGCGCAGGCTGGGGCTCGGGGCGGCTAGACTCACCGCCTGTCGGAGTTGCGGGTGGGCAACGATGTCGTGCAGAGCGCTGGCGGTGTGGTCAGAGTGAGGACGTGATGGCTCGATCTCGCAAGAGGCTGGGTGAGATTCTCGTCGGGTGGGGCGTGCTGACGCCGGAGAAGGCCGACCAGGCCGCCGAGCAGGCGCGCGCCGGGCGCAAACGCATCGGCGAGATGCTCGTTGAGTCGGGCTTGGCCAAGGAAGAGCAGGTCGCCAAGGCTCTGGCCAACCAGTTCGGCATGGAGTATGTCGACCTGACGCAGGCCTCGGTCGCCAACCAGATCGACCTCAAGCTCGTGCCCGAGGAGCTCATCAAGAAGCACACGATCCTGCCCCTGGGCAAGAGCGGCGGGCGGATGAAGCTCATCATCTCCGACCCCACGAACCTCGAGCTGCTCGACATGCTCCGGTTCCGCCTGAACACCGAGATCGAGCCCCGCCTCGCGGGCGCCGGTCAGATCAGGCGCTATCTCGATTCGGCCAAGCAGGGCACCAACCGCGTCATCACGGCCGAGCAGTCGCTGGTGACCGAGTCGATCGACAAGTCGGTGGACAAGAGCGTCGACAAGTCGATGGACAAGTCGATCGACGTCAACGCCGAAGACGCGCCGATCGTCAAGCTCTGTAACCGCATCCTCACCGAGGCCGTGAAGATGCGCGCTTCGGACGTGCACGTCGAGCCGATGGCCGACCGTGTGCGCCTGCGCTACCGGATCGACGGCGTCTGCATCGTCCGCGACGACCTGCCCAAGCGCATGCAGAACTCGCTGCTCTCGCGCTTCAAGCTCATGGCGGGTGTGAACATCGCCGAGAAGCGCATCCCGCAGGACGGGCGCATCAAGCTCGGCGTCGATGACGTGTTCATCGACTTCCGCGTTTCGGCCTGCCCGGCGTATCACGGCGAGAGCATCGTGATGCGTATTCTGCGCCCCGACAGCGTGCGCATCGGTCTGGCCAACCTCGGCTTCGAGGCCGACAACCTCGCGATCTTCAACCGCATCATCCGCCGGCCCAACGGCATCTTCCTGGTCACCGGGCCCACCGGCTCGGGCAAGACCACCACGCTCTACTCGGCGCTGGACGTGCTCAACCGGCCCGACAAGAAGATCATCACCGCCGAGGACCCCGTCGAATACAACTTCCCGGGCATCAACCAGTGCCAGGTGAAGGAAGGCATCGGCCTGTCGTTCTCGGCGATTCTGCGCTCGATGCTGCGTCAGGCGCCCAACATCATCCTCGTCGGCGAAATCCGAGACAAGGAAGTCGCCGAGATCGCCATTCAGGCCGCGCTGACGGGCCACCTCGTGTTCTCGACGCTGCACACCAACGACGCCCCGAGCGCGATCACCCGCCTCATCGACATGGGCGTCAAGCCCTTCCTGGTCGCCTCGTCGATCCAGGCGGTCATGGCCCAGCGCCTTGTGCGCGTGCTGTGCTCGCAGTGCAAGGCGATCAACGACAACCCCGACCACAAGTATCTCAAGCTCATCGGCCTCAAGCCCGAGGACGCGGTCGGAAAGGTCTACAAGCCCGTCGGCTGCGAGAAGTGCGTCAGCACCGGGTACAAGGGCCGAAAGGCCGTGTTCGAGATGATGGTCATGAACAGCGCCATCCGTGAGCTGGCCTTCAAGCTCGCGCCGATCTCCGAACTGCGCCGTGCGGCCCTCGCGGGCGGCATGCGCCCGCTCGTCTCCGACGGGCGCCTCAAGGTCCTCGCGGGCATCACGACCCCCGATGAGATCGCCCGCTCGACCCAGGTCGACCTCGACAATCAGGCCGCCGACGAGGGCCAGCCCGAGGAAGCGACCACCGCCGTCTGAACGTCTATTCCGCCCCTCTGCCCCTGACAGGATCCCCCTGCCATGTCGACGATCCAGATCACGGCCCTTCTTGACACCGTGGTGAAGCTCCGCGCCTCGGACCTCCACCTCACCGTGGGGCGCCCGCCCACGCTGCGCCACCACGGCATGCTCAAGAACCTCCAGACCAAGATCCTCGACTCCGACGACATGGTCTCGCTCATGAAGGCCATCACGCCCGAGCGCAACCAGCAGGAGCTTCAGGAAGAGGGCGGCACCGACTTCGGCTTTGCCTACGGCGAGGCCGCACGCTTCCGCGTTTCGGTCTTCCGCCAGCGCGGCGACCTGGCGATCGTCCTCCGCCAGATCCCCAACCGTCTGCTCACGTTTGAACAGATCGGCCTTCCCCCGATCTGCAAAGAGCTGATCCGTCGCCCCCGCGGCATGTTCCTGGTCACCGGGCCCACCGGCTCGGGCAAGACCACCTCGCTCGCGACCATGATCGACTTCGTCAACACCACGATGGATCGGCACATCGTGACGATGGAAGACCCGATCGAGTACTACCACAAGCACAAGAAGTCGATCGTCAACCAGCGCGAGGTCGGCAACGACGTCCCCAGCTTCGCCGAGTCGCTCCGCCGCGTGCTCCGTCAGGACCCCGACGTGATCCTCGTCGGCGAAATGCGCGACCTGGAAACCATCGAGGCCGCCGTCCGCGCCGCCGAAACGGGCCACTTGGTGTTCGGCACCCTCCACACCACCGGCGCCGCCAAGACCATCGACCGTATCGTCGACGCCTTCCCCGTCAGCCAGCAGAACCAGATCCG
The DNA here is from genome assembly GCA_033763435.1 of Planctomycetota bacterium. Classification (GTDB taxonomy): domain Bacteria; phylum Planctomycetota; class Phycisphaerae; order Phycisphaerales; family UBA1924; genus JANRKN01. The sequence continues at coordinate 6,334 of JANRKN010000025.1, read as the reverse complement.
AGTCCAGCTCTCGACCGCCCTCCTCTGCGTCCTCTCCCAGGTGCTGCTCACCCGGGTGGACACCGACGGCATGGTCGCGGCGTACGAGTTCCTCGTCGTCACCCCCGCCATCGCCAACCTCATCCGTGAAGGCAAGACCTTCCGTATCGACTCGTCCATCCAGACCGGCAAGAAGTTCGGCATGCAGCTCCTCGACGACCACCTCTGGTCGCTCTACACCCAGGGGAAAATCTCGGCTGAGGAGATGATCGACAAGTCGAAGAACCCCGCCGACCTGACGGACAAGGTCCATCGCTTGGGCCGGACCGTCGGCCGGATCGAGTGGGACGAGTCCGAAGACGCCCCCGCCAAGGGCTGAGCCAACCTCCGCACCATGCCCCACCCGAGGCCCCACGCCTCGGGTTTTTGTTCGGGTGTCCTGAGGCTGGGGAGGGGTGGGTCGAGCTGGTCGCGGGGGTGGTTCAGAGGCTTGAGTCGTTTCGAAATTCAAATGTCGCATGTGTTCTTGCGACGCAAATGCGTGTCGTGTGTGCAACCCCGCCGGTATGCTGCTCGGTACATCATGGGGGCAGGATCGAGTCGGCAACGGGCGGGTGTGGTGAGCGAGATGGGTCGGCCTCGGATCTGCATCGGGGCCCCGGCGACGAGCCGTCATAGAGAAGGACCGCGGCGATGGCGATTGATCCTGCTGAGTTGAAGGGACGCAAGATCGGGCGCGTGCTCACCAAGATGGGCAAGGTGACCCGCGATCAGGTCCACGAGGCGCTGGCGATCCAGAAGACCCGCAAGGTGCCGATCGGCCAGCTGCTGGTCGAGCTGGGCTACTGCTCGCCCAAGGACGTCGCCGCGGCGCTGGCCGGGCAGGCCGGGCTTCAGTACATGGACTTGGACAAGTTCGAGATCCCCGAGGCGATCCGGGACGTGATCCCGTCGGAGAACGTCCGGTCGTACGAGGTGATCCCGGTCGAGTACAACCCGACGAGCAAGCGCCTGAAGATCGCGATGAAGAGCCCGGACAACTTCCGGGCGGTGGACGACCTGCGTCTGCTGATGGGCTTCAACGTCGAGGCGGTGGTGGCGGACCCGACGGTGATCGACGCCCAGATCAAGAAGCACTACGCGAAGCAGGAGCAGGTCGCGGACGTCGTGAAGGCGCTTGCGGCTGATGAGAAGTTCAAGGCGCTGGGCGGGCGTGGCGGGGAGAGCATTGACCTGGACGCGGTGATGGAGGCCGCGGACGACAACCAGGTGATCAAGCTGCTGAACCTGGTGCTGCTGCAGGCGATCAAGGACCGGGCATCGGACATTCACTTTGAGCCGTTCGAGGACGAGTTCAAGATGCGGTACCGCATCGACGGCGTGCTGTACGAGATGGTGCCGCCGCCCAAGCAGCTCGGTCCGGCGATCACGAGCCGCGTGAAGGTCATGGCGAACCTGGACATCGCCGAGCGGCGGCTGCCCCAGGACGGGCGCATCGAGCTGACGGTGGGGGGGACGCCGATCGACCTGCGCGTCGCGATTCTGCCGACGATGCACGGCGAGTCGTGCGTGATGCGCGTGCTGGACCGGAGCAACGTCGAGCTTTCGCTCGACCGCGTGGGCCTGCGCGACGACGACCTGAGCACCTTCCGGCGATTGATCAACAAGCCCAACGGCATCGTGGTCGTGACGGGCCCGACGGGCTCGGGCAAGACGACGACGCTGTACGCGGCGCTGGCCGAGCTGAACGACCCCGAGACCAAGATCCTGACCGCGGAGGACCCGGTCGAGTACGACATCGACGGGCTCTGCCAGGTGCAGGTCAACAGCGAAGTGGGGCTGACGTTCGCCAAGGCGCTGAGGTCGTTCCTGCGTCAGGACCCGGACGTGATCCTGGTGGGTGAGATCCGCGACCTTGAGACGGCGCAGATCGCGGTGCAGGCTTCGCTGACGGGTCACTTGGTGCTGAGCACGCTGCACACTAACGACGCGCCGAGCTCGGTGGTGCGTCTCCTGGACCTTGGGCTTGAGGCGTTCTTGCTCACGGCGACGCTCGAGGGCGTGGTCGCGCAGCGCCTGGTGCGCACGGTGTGCCCGGTGTGCAAGGCGGCGTACGTGCCCAAGGAAGAGGAGCTGATGGAGCTGAACCTGACGCCCGAGATCGTGCGCGGGCGGACGTTCATGCGGGGCGAGGGCAAGGTCAACGGCGCGCCGTGCGAGAGGTGCCACGGGTCGGGCTTCAAGGGCCGAACCGCGCTGTTCGAGATCATGACCCTCGACGACGAGGCCCGCGAGATGATCATGCGCCAGGCCTCGACCAACGTCATCCGCGAGCACTCGCGCAAGCGCGGCATGCGGACTCTCCGCGAGTCGGGCTTGCTCGCGATCTACGACGGTCGGACCTCGATCGACGAGGTTGTGCGCGAGACCATCGGCGAGGAGTGATCCCGCCGACGGCGGGGATTGGCCGCCGTGCATGCGGCGGTGGCGTGTGTGATGGTAAGTGGTGGCGAATGGTGGTGGGGTCCAGTTGAGTTCAGCACCCGGCGCGGCCGGTCAGGAGCAAGCGATGCCGACCTTCACGTACGAGGCGATCAACGCGGCGGGCAAGTCGACCAAGGGGTCGATCGAAGCCAGCACCGCGGAAGAGGCGATCCAGCGGATCAAGAGCCAGGGTCAGTTTCCCTCGAAGGTGATGGAGCAGAAGGGCAAGAAGAGCGACGCGGCCGCCGCGGGCGCGCCTGCGAAGGCGGCCAAGGCCAAGAAGAAGGGCGGCGCTTCGTTCTCCTTCGGCAAGGTGGGCGCCAAGCAGCTCACGACCTTCACGCGCCAGCTCTCGACGCTGCAGGACGCGGGCCTGCCCCTGCTGCGCTCGCTCCAGATTCTCGAAGGCCAGCTCAAACCCGGCAAGCTCAAGAACATCCTGCAGGGCGTCTGCGAGGAGGTCGAGGGCGGCTCGTCGCTCTCTGAGGCGATGAGCAAGTATCCCAAGGCCTTCGACCGTCTCTACGTGAAGATGGTCAACGCGGGTGAGATCGGCGGCGTGCTGGACATCATTCTCCAGCGCCTCGCGGAGTTCATGGAGAAGGCCCAGCGCCTCAAGGCCAAGATCAAGGGCGCGCTCGTCTACCCGATCGTCGTCGTGGTGATCGCGACGCTGATCCTGACTGGCATCATGTACTTCATCATCCCGAAGTTCGAGGAGATCTTCAAGGACTTCGCGGTGAAGCTGCCCGCGCTGACGATCTGGCTGACGCAGACCAGCCGCTGGGTCGCGGGCACGGCCTCGCCCAATCAGCAGATCCCGGGCGCGATCTTCCTGCTCATCGCGCCGATCGCGGCGTTCATCCTCTGGAAGCTGATCCGCACCGCCAAGCCCGGGCGCGCCGCGACGGATTGGCTGATCCTGCACCTGCCGATCTTCGGCGGCCTGGTCCGCAAGACGGCGATCGCGCGCTTCACCCGCACGCTCGGCACGCTGGTCTCGGCGGGCGTTCCGATCCTCGAGGCGATCAAGATCACCGGTGAGACCAGCGGCAACTGGGTCTTCGAGAAGGCGCTGCTGAAGGTCCACGACTCGATCCGCGAGGGTGAGGGCTTCGCTGAGCCCCTGCGCCAGAGCAAGACCTGCGACGCGATCGTCGTGAACATGATCGACGTCGGCGAGGAGACGGGCGAGCTGGACTCGATGCTCATGAAGATCGCCGACAACTACGACGAAGAGGTCGACGTCGCAGTCGGTTCGCTGGTGAGCCTGCTGGAACCGCTGATGGTCGTGATGCTCGGCGGCATGGTCGGCACCATCGTCGTGGCGATGTTCCTCCCCCTGGTCGAGATGATCAAGAGCCTTCAGGGCGGCGGCGGTTCGGGCAGCGGCGGCGGCCTGTGAGCCCCCGCAGCCCCTCCTCGGCTGCATCTTCGCACGGTCCACGGAGCTTCGCGATGAACACGCCTCGTCCAACCCGCGCCTTCACCCTCATCGAGCTGCTCGTCTCGATCAGCGTCGTGCTGATCCTCGCGGGCATCCTTGTGGTGGGTGTGCGCTACGCGAACCGCGCGGCCAAGGGCGCCGTCGACCGCGCGATGGTCAACTCGCTCAAGGTCGGCGTCGAGCAGTTCAGGCAGGACTTCGGCTTCGTTCCGCCTCTGGTCCAGGATCAGGCGATCCCGAGCCTGAGTCGCCCCGGGATCACCAGCTTCCCAATCAATACCTTCCAAGACTCGGTGACCAACGGCACGCGGCGCGCGCCCGCGGCGTTCTCGTTCGGGCTCTCGGACAGCAACCGCGCGATGCGCGACTATCTCCGGGCGGATGGCTACATCAGCACCGGCGTCATCGACCCGACGGGCGACGACCGGAACCGCGCGGATCGACGCTTCAGCGTGCGGTCGCTCGCGTACTACATCGTCGGCGCGCTTCCCAAGGACATCGATGGTGTCGAGGGCCCCGGCTATAACGCGCCCTCGCGCGACGGCTCCTTCGCGCTCGATGCCGCACGCGGCGCCAAGCCCTACACGCCCTCGTTCGACATCGCCAAGTACCCCACGGCGCTGGCGATCGAGGACGCGGGCAACGGCCTCGTCGAGATCCGCGACCGAGGCGGTGTCGCGGTGCGCTTCTACCGCTGGCTGCCGGGCGTGGCGGGCCAGTCTGAGCAGGTGCTCGAACAGGGCAACCGCGTGTTCTACAACGTGCCCTCGGTGCTGGTGGATCCGAACCTCGCCGACCCCAACGACCTTCGGAATAACAACCGCTCGGCGTTCTCCAACCGCCGTGCCGACATGGACCCGCGGAGCAACACGCAGCTCCGCACGGCCGGGTACGCGATCGTCGCGGCCGGACCCAACGGGCTGTTCGGGGACCTGGGCACGGAGATCGCGCTCAACGCCGACCCGCAGGACGCGCGGACGGACATGCGCGTGAAGCTGGGCCTCGGGCGCGACGCGGACGACCTGAAGATCAAGGAAGCCGCGCGCGAGGACAACGTGATCGAGGTGGGTGCGCCATGATGAACCTCCCGCGCAAGGCCTTCACGCTCACCGAGCTGATCGTCGTCATCTCGCTGATCGTCATCCTGCTGGCGATCGCGGTGCCCTCGTTCGGCTCGATGCTGAGGAGCAACGAGCGCTCGGCGGCCGTCAACGCTTTGCAGATCGGCATCCAGCAGGCCCGCGACACCGCGACGCGCTCGCGGGGCGGCGACGCGGCGGCGGTCTTCGTCTTTGACGTCGCCAACGCCGGGCGCGGCGGGCCGGTCGTTCAGATCATCACCTGCCTTCAGGTCGCGACGATCAAGGATTTGGACGGACGCAACAACCAGGCCGAGGCGATCGACCGCGACGTGTTTGTCCCGATCGCTTCGGCTCAGGTCGTTCAGCTTCCGCGGAACTGGAACGTCCGCGCGTTCGTGCCCGCCGGCGCGATCGACGCGACGAACAGCGGCTCGCTGTGGTATCAGCGCCCCGCCTCGTACTCGGCGCTCCCCGGCTTCCGCGAGTACGACCCCAACGGTGCGAACTGGATCTTCCCCGAGAGCGGAATGTTCGATCCGAACAACCTCTCCGCGGGCGACAACGGGCGCCTGCGTCAGACCTTCATGGTCCGCTTTGAATCGGGCACCGGCGCGATCTCGCGCTCGGGCGCGCCGGCGACCATCGTGCTGCCCGCGGTGAGCAACACGCCGCGGGTCTCGAATCGGGCCGATGAGGACCCGACCCGCTCGGGCGACCTGCGGCAGTGGGTCAACCGCATGCTCGTGAACTACGACACGCAGGCCATCGCGCCTTGGCAGCCCGTGCAGGAGTTCCTCGGGCACGAGTCGGTGGACACGGTGCTTGCGCGGCCCGTGGACCGGATCAGCGTGTACAACGAGCGAGCGCTGGCCGCGGCGCTGGGCGTGCGCCCGAGCCGTGCGACCGGCACGATCTACGGCGACCCCAATGACCCCAACGTGCGCCCGGTGCGGCCGACGATCGTTGACAACGGGCGTGCGGGCAGCGCGCTCGACCTGCAGCGGCGCATCAATCGGTACTTCAACGGCGTGCTGCTGCCCGACGGCAGCGCGGGCAACCCGAACGTTGATGCCGACCGCGAGCGGATCCTCGCGCCCGACGACATTCTGATGGTGGCGCAGCCCTACGCGGGCGGCATGCTGGAGGTCGCGCGATGAACACGCAACGTCTGGCCCGCGCGTTCTCACTGATCGAGGTGCTGCTCGCGGTGGTGGTGCTCGCGCTCGGGCTGCTGGGCATCGCCGCGGTCTTCCCGGTGGTGATCCGCCAGCAGCGCGACTCGCGCGATCAGACGTTGAGCGTCGGCATGCTCCAGGCGGCGCCCGCGATGCTCGAGGCCGCG
>JANRKN010000024.1:0-21069 GCA_033763435.1 Planctomycetota bacterium | reverse complement strand
CGGTCTGAACCCCCGCGGGTGTGAACTGCGGGGGTCGGTTCCGGGCTAAGGTTTCACCCGTTTGCCTGCCTGTCGCGGGCGCGGGCAAGGAACCCTGAGCCCATGGAAGCCAATGTCGGGCGGTCGGTGCAGGCCCGGATCCTGCGAGCGCTGGGGCAGTACGCCTTGATGGCGGTGCTGCTGCTGGTGCTCGCGGTCTTTTTGCTCTACCCCATCGGCCTCACCGTCCGTGGCGGATTCGCCCGCGACATCGTGACCGGCCAGGGCTGGACCCTTGAACACCTCGCGCTGCTGTTCAAGGACTCGGTGATCGTCGAGGGCCTGCTGAACTCGGCAAAGCTCGCGACGGGCACGACGCTGCTCGCGATGCTGATCGCGGTGCCGCTGGCGCTGATCGCGGCGACGTACAAGTTCCCGGGCAAGACGTTCTTCAATGCGGCGGTGCTGGTGCCGCTGATCCTGCCGCCGTTCGTCGGGGCGCTCGGAACGCGGGCGATCCTCGGGCGCGAGGGCGCGCTCAACGCGCTGCTGGGGACCGACTGGGACGTCTTGGGCGATGCGAAGTTCTGGGGCGTGGTGGTTGTGCAGGCGCTGAGCCTGTACCCGATCATCTATCTGAACGCCACGGCGGCGCTGGCGAACCTCGACCCCGCGCTGGGCGAAGCGGCGGAGAACCTGGGCGCGTCGTGGCGTCGTCGGCTCCTGAAGATCACGCTGCCCCTGGTTCGCCCGGGCCTCTTCGCGGGCGCGACGATCGTGTTCATCTGGTCGTTCACCGAACTCGGCACGCCGCTGATGTTTGATTACTACAGCGTCACGCCGGTCCGGATCTTCTTTGGCATCAAGGAAGTTGAGGCCTCGGCGGAGCCCTACGCGCTCACGGTGGTGCTGCTCGCCGCGGCGGTGGGCATGTACATCCTGGGCAAGCTCGTCTTCGGCGGGAAGGCCTACGCGATGTACTCCAAGGCCTCGCGCGCGTCGGGCGAAGTCGAGCTCACGGGCCTCAAGGGCTGGCTCGCGGCCGGGGCGTTCGGGCTGGTCTCGCTCATTGCCGTGACGCCGCACCTGGGCGTGGTGCTGATGTCGTTCACCTCGCCGGGGCAGTGGTACCAGAGCGTGCTGCCGAAGGTCTTCACGACCTCGCACTACATGACCGCACTGACGGATCAGGACAGCTTCGGCTCGATCCGCAACTCGCTGTTCCTCGCCAGTTCGGCGATGGCGTTCAACATTCTGCTCGGGATCCTGATCGCGTACGTGATCGTGCGGACGACGATCCGCGGGCGCGGGCTGCTCGATGCGCTCTGCATGTTGCCCCTCGCGGTGCCGGGCCTGGTCATGGCGTTCGGCTATGTCGCGATGAGCCTGTCGTGGCCGTTCGGCAAGGGCGACCCGCTCGACGGCGTGGTCTCGGTGCTGGGCGCGGATCCGAACCCGATCCCGCTGCTGATCATCGCGTATGCGATCCGCAGGCTGCCCTACATCGTGCGCTCGGCCGTCGCGGGGCTCGAGCAGACCTCGGGCGAGCTCGAAGAGGCGGCGGTGAACCTGGGCGCGTCGCGCGTGACGGCGGTGCGGAAGGTGATCGTGCCGTTGATCATGGCCAACCTCATCGCGGGCGGGCTCCTGGTCTTCGCGTTCAGCATGCTGGAGGTCTCGGACTCGCTGATCCTCGCGCAGCAGGCCAAGAACTATCCCGTCACGCGGGCGATCTTCAGCTTCACCGAACGCCTGGGCGACGGCCCGTACATCGCGAGCGCGATGGGCGTCTGGGGCATGGCGCTGCTGACGGTCACGCTGTTCGCGGCGTCGGTGCTGCTGGGCAAGAAGTTGGGAAGCATCTTCAGGGTGTAAGGCTGAGCGAGAATCGAGCTCTCATCCCTTCATCGCGGCGATGAGTTCGCGCGGCGATTTCCGCGCGAGCGACGCGACGGCGGGCGCGGCGGCGCCCAGCGTCATCAGCACCACCACGCCCCAGCCCGCGGCGATCGGGCCCCAGGGAAGGCTGATCGCGTACTGGATGCCCCAGATGACTTCGTTCAGCCGTTGACCACCGGCCGCGCCTTGGACGCCCATGAGCGTGCCGAGCACCGCGGCGGCGGCGGCGATGATGACCGCCTCGCCCAGGACCAGCCTGACGACCACGCCGCGCGTCCCGCCGAGCGCCCGCAGCACGCCGAACTCGAACTGCCGGGCCTGGATCGACGCGATGATCAGGTTCGCGACGCCAAAGCACGCGACGAGCATGGCAAGCACGGCGACCGCGGACGTGATGACCAGCGACTTGTTGAAGAACTCCTCGATCTGACGGCGGATCGCCTTGCCCGAGCCGACTTCCAGCACGCCCGAGCCCATCGCCAGCAGCTTGTCGCGGATGGCCTTCACCGCGGCGCGGTCGTCGGCGCCTTCCTTGAGGCCGACCTGAATCAGCGGGATCGGCGCGGGGGCGCCCAGGAGCTTGTCTTCGAGGTCGCGCCGCGAGCCGAACACCGAATGCACGGCGCGGTCGGTGAGGTCGTCGCCCAGGTCAAAGAACTTGGAGACGATGTCGAGCCCCGGGCTGGTGACGACGCCGACGATTTCGAAGTCGAACGAGCGTGACTCGTGCGTGAGGCGGAGCTTGTCGCCGACGCCGAGGCCGTTAGCGATGAGGAACTCGCGCGCGACGAGGATCGCGCCGCCTTGTTCCAGACGCGGGAGGGCGGAGTCGAGGTCGCCCTGAACCCACTGGAGCGTGGTCATGCTGAAGAACGGCCCCGGCTCGAAGGCGACGAACGTCGACTTGGGGCGCTGGAGGCGCGTGACGCCGAACGCGCGGGTCTCGACGGATTGGAGCGAGATCGAGCATGTGCTGGAGACGAACTGGTCGAGCTCGTTGATGGCGCGCTGGGTGTCGGGCGAGAGGCCCGTGCCCAGGACGAAGGCATCGGGGAAGCGGAGCTTGCCGAACCAGTCGCGCATGACGCCGCCGCCTTGGGTCCAGAGCGCGACCATGAGGGCCAGGCCCGCCATCATCGCGCCCGCGACAAAGCCGTGGCGGTAGGGCGTCGCGCGGACGTTGCGTGCGAGCATGTGGCGCGGCAGGCCCAGCAGTGTTTCGAGCGCGGGGGCGAGCGCGCGGTTGACGAGCGCGACCATCGGCACGCCCAGCGTGAAGTAGCCCACGAACAGCGCGGGCGCGCCCAGGAACACATAGAACCAGAACAGCACGTCGCTGGAGCGCGGCAGATAGATCACGCCCAGATGCGCGGCGATCGCGAGCAGCGCGAACGCGCCCACGAGCACAATGCCCCGCGCGCGAACGGGCTCGGCGCGGCTCGAAAGCCCCGCGAGCGGGCTGAGCCTCGCGGCCTGAAACGCGGGCAGCGTCGCGCCGATCAGCCCAGCCAGCACCGCGCCCCCTGCGGCAAGCGAGAGGCCCCAGGGCTCGATCGTCAAAGGCGCAGCGAGTTCGTTCTTGTAGATCTGGAACACCACGGCGGCAAAGGCGACGCCCAGCGGCACGCCGACGAGCGCGCCCAAGCCCCCGACGATCGCCCCCCCCCACCGCTGCGACTGGGCGAGCTGCCAGCGCGTCGCGCCCAGGCAGCGGAGCACGGCCAGCTCGCGCCGACGCTCGGTGATGCTGGTCGAGAGCCCGGTCATGATGATGAACGAGGCCGCGAGGTAGGCGAAGATCGTCGCGAGCGTCAGGCCCATCTGCTGGTTCTCCAGCGTCTTGGTCAGGCCCGAAGTGATCTTTTCGGTCGTCTGGAGCATCACCGAGTCGGGCAGCGACGCCCGGCGCTGTTCGACGAAGGCGTTGGGATCGACGCCCTCGCGCAGAATCACGTCGATCTCGCTGAGGCGCCCCTCGCGCTGGGCGAGCTCCTGCAGCGTGGGCAGGTGGAGGTAGATCTGAGGCCGGCCCCCGAGCGGCGGCGGCGCGGTGATGCCCACGACCTTGAGCTTGATCGGCGCGCGGAGCACGCGGTAGAACTCGACCTCGGCGCCGACGCGCAAGCCGAACTCGCGGCTGAGGGCCTCGGCCTCGTCGCGCGTCGCGGCGGTCGGCGGCCCCTTGGGCTCAGCACGACCGGTCAGCACGGCGGCCATCGCACCCGCGCTGACGCCCAAGGGGCTGGATTCCTTGCTCGGCACGCCATCCTCGGGCCCGAGCGCCGGGCGAACGGTCAGTCGCTCGACGGTCGCGCGGTCGAGGGCGATCTCGCCCGGGCCTTGCGGCATTCGGCCTTCGAGCAGTTCCACGCGGCGCACGCGCTCCCAGCCCGGGGCGAGGCCGTTGGCCATGGCGCTCGTCGCCATCAGCGCGACGCGGCGTTCAAAGGGCGCGGCGGCCACGGCGGGGTTGTCGGCCGGGGACCACGTGTGGAACGCAAAGCGGATGACCAGCGGCGTGCTGAGGCGCGCGACGGCGGTATCGACGCCCTCCCAGCCTCCCGCGGCCGCGGCGAGCGATTCGTCGAGCGTGTTGCCCTCGCCCTGAGGCCTCAGGCGCGCGTCGCCCCGCCCCACGGTGTCGAGCAGGCGCTGCTCCACCGCGCGGTTGATCGAGCCCGTTGCGGCAATGACCGCGGCGATCAGCGACGCGCTCAGCGCCACGACCGCCACCATCAGCGCCGTGCGGACGCGCCTAGCCGACGCATTGCTGATAGCGAGACGCCACGCCGGCCGCATCGAGCCCCTCCGTGTCAATGGTCGCGCGCATCGCGCCGTCCTGCAGCACGTAGATCCGCCGGCAGTACACGGCCGCCGCGGGCTCGTGCGTCACCATCGCGACGGTCACCTCGTGCTCCTGCGCCACGTCCCGCAGCAAGGCCCACAGCTTCGCGCTCGAGGCCGAATCAAGATTGCCCGTCGGTTCGTCGGCGAGGATCACGGGCGCGGAGAACATCAGCGCGCGGGCGATCGCGACGCGCTGCTGCTCGCCGCCGGACAGTGCGTCGGGGCGGTGCTCCATGCGCGAACCCAGCCCCAGACGATCGAGCAGCTCGGCCGAGCGCTTGGACAGATCGGTCGCGGAGCGGCCCGCGAGCAGGCCCGGGAGCTCGACGTTTTCACGCGCCGTCAGCGTCGGAATCAGATTGAAGCTCTGAAAGACAATGCCGATGCCTTCGCGACGGAAGAGGGTCGCCTCGCGCTCGCCCATCGCGTGGATGGGCCGGCCCGCGATGAAGATCTCGCCCTTGTCGGGGCGGTCGAGTGCGGCCAACAGGTGCAGAAGAGTCGTTTTTCCCGAGCCCGAGCGCCCCATGATGGCATAGAAGCCGGGCTCAGCGATCTCAAGGTCGACGCCGCGCAGCGCCTGGACCTCGCGGTCGCCCATGCGGTAGGACTTTTCGACGCCTGCGCAGCGGATCGTCACGCCCGGGCCTCCGTCGTGACTCGGGCGTGGGCGGGCATCGGTGCGGCTCTCCTAGGCAGGGGGCGGATCAGTGCGAGGGGTGGGCCGCGTCGTACGCGTCGGCCTTCATCAACGAGGACAGACCGGCGTTGTTGGTGACCTTGATCTTGACGAGCCAGGTCGCGAACGCATCGCCGTTGAGCAGCGCGGGGTTGTCGACCGCCGCCTGGTTCACGTCGATCACTTCGCCCTCGACGGCCGAGTAGATGTCGCTGGTGGTCTTGACGCTCTCGACCTCGCCGATCGACTGACCCGGGCGGAGCTTGGTGCCCTTGGGCTTGAGGGTGAGGTAAGTGACGTCGGTGAGCTGGGTGACGGCAAAGGTGGTGATGCCCAGGGTCACGGTGTCGCCCTGAACCTGGTGCCACTCGTGGGTCGCGGAGTAGAGACGATCGGCGGGGCTGGACATGGGCAACGCTCCTTGAGCCAAGCGGGGGAACGAATCCGGTCCCGGCGGGCCATGGGCCGGGCGGGGTCGATGCTAGGCCCCGCGAATCGGGGGCCGAGTTCGGCACACCCGCCGATCGCGGTTGACCGGTCCGGCAAACCGGCGCCGGGGGTGGTACGCTCGGGCCGGATGTTGCTGACGCTCCATGCCGCGTGTCTGAAGCCGTACCTGAAGCCCGCCGGGACGACCAAGCCCGCGCGAGGGGGAAAGTCGGCGCCGCTGTCGCTTTCGGACCTCCCGGCGTACACCGCCGACACGCTGGGCCTGACGGGGCTGAACGTCTCAACGGACCTGCTGACCGGCGCGGACCCCAAGGCGCTTGAGAATCTCCGCGAGAGCGCCGATCGGCGTTCGATCTCGCTGCTGCTGCTGGCCGAGACTGAGCCGCAGCCCCTGGCCAGCGACCGGGACGGGGACGCGGGGATCGAGCGGATGGGGCGGGTGCTTCGGGCGGCGCGTCTGCTCGGGTGTCCGTCAGTCGCGATGGCGATCAAGAGCCCGGACGATGACGACGCGCTGGAATCCGCAACGCTCCGGGCGCGGGAGATCGTCGAGTCGGCCGAGAAGCTGGACATCAACGTGCTGCTCATGCCCTTCGCGGGGCTCACCGAGAAGCCTGAGCGGATGACCGAGGTCATCAAGCGGATCGGGGGCTTCCGGATCGGCACGTTCCCGGATTTTCAGACGGCCGCGGCGACCAAGGACGGGCCGCTCTACATTCGCCGGCTCGCGCCCTACGCGCAGGTGATCTGCGCCTCGACCGAGAAGTTCTCGGGCGTGAAGGCCGAGACCCTGGCCGACCCCGCCGCGCCCGCGCCGACGCACACGGCATACGACCTCGGCGCGATGGTCAAGGCGGCCCACACCGTCGGGTACGACAACACGCTCTCGATCGACTATCGCGGCCCCGCGTCGGGCCTCGAGGACGTTACGATGGGCCTGCGGGCCTCGGCGGCGGCGCTGAGGCAGGCCATCGCGGCCCTCTCGCCCGACGCCTGAGCCCCACGTTTTCCACGCTGTCCGACTGGCAACCGGAGGCCCAACGATGAGCCCGAGCACGCACGCCGCTACCCTCACGCCGGCCCGTCCTGTGCGCGTGGCCCATCCCTCCGACCTGCTGCCCGAAGGACCCTTGCCGACCCATCTGCCCATCATCGTGACGATCGACGGCCCCGCGGGGACGGGCAAATCCTCCGTCGCGCGGGCGCTCGCCAAGCGGCTGGGGCTGGACTTCCTCGACACGGGCGCGATGTACCGCGCGTGCGCCGCGGTGGTGCTCGACCGTGGGGTGGATCCGAAGGACTTTGCCGCGGTTGTCGACATCGCGACGCGTGCGGACCTGCACTTTGACTGGACAAAGGACCCGCCGCAGATTCTGGCCTTCGGCTCGCCGATCGATCACCGTGTCCGCGATGAGGACGTGACGAAGCTGGTCTCGCCGATCGCGGGGATTGGGCCGCTGCGCGACGTGATGGTCCGCAAGCAGCGGGTGATCGCGGCGCAGCATCCGCGGCTCGTGACCGAGGGGCGCGACCAGGGCTCGGTGGTCTTCCCCGACGCGGCGGTGAAGTTCTATCTCGATGCGCGCCCCGAGGTGCGGATGCGCCGAAGGGCCGAGCAGCTCGAGGCCAAGGGCATCCGCGTTGATCGCGACGCGCTGCTGCGTGAGATCATCGAGCGCGACCGGTCGGACTCGGGCCGGAGCGACGGGCCCTTGATCTGCCCCAACGACGCCCAGCGCGTGGACACGAGCGACCTGACATTCGACGAGGTCGTGGGCGCGCTCGAGCGCGGCGCGCGGGCTCGCGTGCTTGGTTCGGTGACGGGGAGCTGAATGAGTGCGCTGTTTGACCGCCTCCGAGCGCTGAGGCCCGGCGCGAGCGTGCCGCAGATTCTCTTTTACGAGTTCTGCCGGCGTGTGTGCGCGCTGGTGCTGATCCTGTTCTTCCGCTACAAGCCCTTCCACCGCGAGCGCGTGCCCGCGACCGGACCCCTGATCATCGCGGCCAACCACCAGTCGTACCTCGATCCGCCCATGGTCGGGTGTCTTCTCTCGCAGCGCGGGCTGACGTACGTGGCGCGGGCGGGGCTGTTCAGGTTCAAGCCCTTCGGGTGGCTGATTGGCGCGGTGGGCAGCGTGCCGCTGAAGGAAGACGAGGGCGACGCGGGGGCGATCCGCGAGTTCATCCGCCAGTTGGGCATGGGCCGGGCGGTGCTGATCTTCCCGGAAGGTTCGCGCACCCGGACGGGAGCGATGGGCCCGTTCAAGCGGGGCGTGGCGCTGCTGGTGAAGAAGGCCAAGTGTCCGGTGCAGCCCGTGGCGGTCGAGGGCGTGTTCGATGCCTGGCCCCGGGGCGGGCTACCGAGGCCGTTCGTGAGCCGCGTCGCGGTAATGTACGGCCAGCCGATCGCGTACGACGAGCTGATGAAAGACGGCGCTGACGCCGCGCTCGAACGTTTGCGGCGGGAGATCGACGCGATGCGCCTGGAGCTTCGCGCGAAGCTGCGCGAGGCCTCTCACGGCACGTATCCGCGCCCGGGCCCGGGCGATGCGCCCGCGACGGCGAATGACGACGCTCAGCCCGGCTGACATTGATCGAGAGGCGTTTACGCCGCGAGCATGCGTTCAGGCCGCGCCGCGTGTTGAGTCGGAGCTCTGGCCGGAGTCGCCCATCGGGATGGTCGCGACGCCCCGCCGGCCCTCGGCGGCCCAGCGCTTTTTCATCCGCTGATAGCGCCAGTTGATGAGCGCAAAGAGCACGAGGATGAAGACGATGCTGCCGACGATCGTCCAAGGGTTGTTGTCGCTGAAGAGGGCGGTTTTCTTGACACTGTTGGTCACGGCGAACGCCGCGGCCGTGCTGATCACCGAGCCCAGGATCACCCCCGTCAGCGTCGACCAGCGCGAGAGGCCCAGGATGCGCCCGACGATCGAGCCGCCGATCGAGCCCGTCGCGGCGAACGGGAACGCGACGAACGCGATGAGCCCGAGCCAGGCAAACCGCCTGAGCCAGGGGTGCTGAGAGAGGATGAACTGTCCGTCTTCCTGAAGCGCGAGCATCGCGGGCCCGAGCTTGGGAATGCGGTAGAGATACGAGGCGTGGAAGACGATCAGGAACGCGACGAGCACGTCCATCCAGACGATGAGCAGGCCCAGCTCGGCGACCGTCATGCCCATCAGCACACGTTCCCAAGCGGCAAGGTCCTGAACGTTGGTGGAGCCGTCGCGCCCGACAAAGAGCACCGCGCGTCCGAGGCCGAAGAAGATCATCGCCGCGCTGACGCAGAGATTGAGGACAAAGTCGAGCCCGCGGACGACCGCCGCGACGACGAGCATCGCGAGCGTGGCCGCGAGCGGGCCCACGAGGGTCCCCCACCAGAGGCCCGGGTTGGTGCGCTTGAGATTCTCGCCGAACCGCAGCTCGCCCGCGAGGAGCGGGTCGATGGTCGGGGCTTTGGCGGGCTCGGACGTGCTCACGCGGCGATCGTAGGGGCGTTGCGGTCAGAAGCGAGATCAGCCGCCGTAGCGGAGGGCCTCGATGCGCTTGTCGGTCGGCGGGTGGCTCGCAAAGAGGTTGAGCAGGCTCGAACCCGTGAGCGGCTCGACGATGAAGAGGTTGTTCATCGCGGGGTTCGGCTGATCGAGGGGGATGCGTCGGGCGTACATCTCGAGCTTCTGGAGGGCGCCGATGAGCCCGTCGGGCGTGCCGGCGATGCGGGCCGCGTCGGCATCCGCGACGTACTCGCGCGAGCGCGAGATCATCGCCTTGATCAGCGCGGCGCCCACGGCCGCGATGATGATGCCCACGAACACCGCCAGCGGATTGCCCCCGTTGTCGTGCCGATGCCCACCCCCCAGAAGCAGGCCCCACTGCGCGAGAAACGCCAGCACGCCCGCGATCGTCGCGGCGATGCACGAGATCAGCGTGTCGCGGTTCTTGATGTGCGCCAGCTCATGCGCGATCACGCCCTCGAGCTCCTGACGGTTCACGATGTTCAGCAGGCCCTGCGTCACCGCGACCGCGGCCTTGCTGGGCGAGCGACCGGTCGCGAAAGCGTTGGGCGCGTCGTGCGGGCAGAGATAGACCTTGGGCATCGGAAGCCCGGCGCGCTGCGAGAGGTCCTTGACGATCTGGTACACGTCGCCCCCGGTGCGCTCGTCGAGCTCGCGGGCCTGCATCGCGGCGATCGCGAGCTTGTCCGAGAAGAACCAGGCGACGACGTTCATCACGCCGCCGAGCAGCAGGCCCAGGATCATGCCCTGCTGACCCCACATCGAACCGACGCCCACGAAGAGCGCGATCATGCCCGCGAGCAGGACAGCCGTCTTGACGTTGTTGATCGCCCGAACCATCGCGAACCCGTCCCTCCCGAGAATCACCGACGCAAACCGCATCGGCGTGTGCGAAACGAGCCCCCCGTGACCCGTACGAGTCCCTGCGTGTTCGCTGCATACGCCGTGCCAGACGCGGGGTTCACCGTGCGTCCCGGCGTGCGTTCCCACGCACGATGGGCTCAGAAAAAACCTGCCAACTTGGCAGCGATCGCGAGCATCACGGCCGAGATGATGACGCGCAGATACTGATTCGGAAGTCCGTGCATCAGCTTGCTGCCCGCCCAGCTGCCGATGAGCGCGCCGGGCGTCATGATGAGCGCGAGCTGAAGCGCATCGACCGCGCGGAGACCTTCGCCCGAGAGCGTGGAGACTTTGAGGCCTGCGCCGATGAGCGAGGTGAAGCCCATGACGCCCGCGGAGGTGCTGATCGCTTCGCGGAGGGGGATCTTCGCGAGCATGTTGAGCAGGGGCGTCATGAGCGCGCCGCCGCCGAGCCCCGCGAGCCCGCCCGCGAAGCCCGCGAACGCGCCGATGCCTCCGACGACGACGGGCCCGGTGCGCTGCTGCTCCCGCGGCACCTCGGGCACCTTGCGGATCAGCCGGTAGATGTTCATCACCGCGTCCCACGCGAGCACCGCCGAGAGGGCTTTGGTCAGCATCGCGCCGCTGAGGACGTTGGAGAGCAGCACGCCGGCGATCATCGCGACCGCCATCGCGGGGAGCATGACGCGGAACAGATCCAGACGGATCGTCTTCTTGCGCAGGTGCGTCCGCGCGGCCATCAGCGCGACGACCACATTCACGCACATCGCCGCGGCCTGGAACAGGTGCTGCTCGGGCTTGTCCGCGCTCGAGAACCCGATCACCAGCGCCATGCACGGGATCATGATGATCGAACCGCCGACGCCCGCCAGCCCGCCGGCCAGCCCGGCCCCCAGCCCCACCACGCCGATCAGGATCTGCTGCTGCGTCGAAAGGTCCATCACACCTCCACCGTACCCCTCCCGCGCGAAACCGCGCGTGCCCCTCGGCCAAAGAGTGTGACAGACCCACCCGCACAGGCGGCACCGACGACGCCCGAAACCGCATAGGCACTACAGACCAAACAAAATCCTACCTATGCGACTTGCCTCGGGGTGCGGGCGGGCTATGCTCTGAGCTGACGACGCGGCGAAGGTTGATGCAAGTCAGGCGATGATGGACGGTTGCGTCCGCTTGGCCTGAGAGAACGAAGCAAGCCGCGACCGGGCAAGGACCGCCCATACGCCTGAGGCCCAGATCGGAGGGGCCGAAGAACCGCGAGGTCCCGTCTGAAGCAGACACGAATGCAAGAACGAGCGTCGGATCGGCTGTCGCGTGGGGCCCGCCAGCGGGCAATCGCGCGGAAGTCCTTGGAAACGCTGATCTTCGGACTGCTGTGCCTGGGATCCGCAGCCTCGGCGATCTGGACCAAGGAGTGGACCAGCGCCCGGACCGATGCGCCTCCCCCGGCCCTGGCCGATGTGCGCTATCTATCTATACGGGTGTCGGCGGAGCGGGCCGAGCGAGATGCGTTGGCCGAGCGGCTGGCGCAGGAACTGGACGAAGCGGGCGAGGTTGAAACCCTCACCCCCACACCCGCCCCCACCCCCACTTCCACCTCCGCGCCCGTCACGCCCCCCGCCTCCAAGCCTTCGACCCCGACACCCACCACGGTCTCGGCCGCACCGGGCCGGGCGATGACCGCGACCGAGCGGGCGCTCTTGGATCCGAGGACGCGGTTCTTCAACGGTCGGCCGATCCGACCCGCGCGGACGATGACGATGATCGTTACGGCGTACTCGCCCGACGAGCGCTCGTGCGGCGACTCGGCCGACGGGATCACCGCGACGCTGCACCACGTCGAGACCAACGCCTTCCGGCTCGTCGCGGCCGACACGCGGCTGCTGCCCTTTGGCTCGATGATCTCGGTCCCGGGCTATGACGCCGGGCGCGTTGTGCCCGTGCTCGACCGGGGCGGTGCGATCAAGGGCCATCGGCTTGACGTGCTGTTCCCGACGCACGAGCAGGCGCGCGCCTGGGGCGTGCGGAAACTGCGAGTGACGGTTTGGGAGTACGCCGACGGCAAGCCGATGGACGACCCGCGCCGCTTGCGCTGACGCTACGCTCAGGTCATGCTGATCGGGACCGACCCCGCGCGCCCCGCGAGCTTCGAAGACCTGATCGGTCCGGCGCTCGCGGCGCGGATTGATCGGCTGGACGTGTTCAGCCGCAAGCTGCTCGCGGGCAAGATGCCGGGCGAACGCCGGAGCAAACGCCGCGGACGCAGCGTCGAGTTTGACGATTTCAGGCCCTACACGCCGGGCGATGATCCGAGGCACCTGGACTGGAACATCTTCGCGCGGCTCGATCGGCTCGTGGTCAAGCTCTTCCGCGAAGACGAAGACCTCGCGCTGCACCTGGTGATTGACGCCTCGCCCTCGATGGACTCGGGTAGCCCCAGCAAGCGCGTGTTCGCGACGCGGCTGGCGATGGCGCTGGGGTACATCGCGCTGGTGAATCAGAACCGGCTGAGCGTCGCGCTGTTCGGGGGTGCTGACGCCCCCACGGGTGTGAAGCAGCTTGCGCCTTTGCGTGGGAAGACCAGTGTGCGCACGCTCGCGGCGTTTCTGCTTGAGTCGCTGCTGCCGGCCGCGGCGAGTTCCGACAAGCCCGCGCCTCGGACCAACGACCCCGCGGAATTTGAAGAGATGATGCGGCGTGTCGCGGCCAGCCGGCCCGGGCGCGGGATCATGCTCGTGCTCTCGGACTTTCTCGTCGCGTGGCCTGCGGAGAATCGGGGCGATCGCGGCCCCGCGCGAGCGTTGAACCTGATCGCCGGGGGTGATGGCGGGGCCTTCGACGCGTATGCGCTGCAAGTGCTGAGCCCGGCCGAGCTCGACCCGGCGCGCGAGGCAAGCCTCCGCGGCGACCTTCGGCTCACCGACGTCGAAACCGGCGCGCCTGCGGAGGTCACCCTCACACCCGAGACGCTCGAGGAGTACCGTGGGGTGATCGCCCGACACAATCGGCGTCTGCGCGATGAGTGCCTGGCGCGCGGCATTGCCTACTTCCAAGTGCGGAGCGATGAGGCTGTCGAAGATTTGGTCATGGGGAGCTTGCGGAAGGGTGGGCTCTTGCGGTAGATTGAGCGGCGCACCCGCGGGAACGCACGGCGGCGTTCGGAACGGGTGAGGGCCGAAGTTGGACCAGTTCGGGTGAGGTCGGGTCGGGTGGGATCCGGCGTCGGATCGGCCAACAAACCCCGACCCGCACACCAGCCCCAACGCTGTCGGCCAGGCAAACGGGCGATCGGGAACGGACGATCCCACGCACTCCGCCCGCGACAGGCGCCCCCACGGGGCGGGCCGACGGACGATCGGATTGGCCGGAAGGCTGCAACCCTCGCGGTGAGGGAGACGTAAGGACATCTCAGGGTCCCGTCGAATGAGGGGGGCGGTGCGCGTGGCGTGTGAGGGCGCGTTGCGCGGGCTCGGGGGACGGGCATCGGAATGGGTGCGGGGCGCGCGGAGGAGGCTGACGCGATGAACGGCGAGATTGAACGCAAAGAACGGCTGGACGAGCTGCTGGACTGGGCCTGCGCCTACAAGGGCTGGACCCGCAAGCAGCTGGCCGCGCACCTCGGCCGCGACGCGACGCATCTGGTCCCAGAGAGCGGGAACCCCAAGTCAGATTTCATTCTGGCGCTGAGCAAGGTACTCGACTGGCCTGTAGAGGCAACGATCGAGTGCATCTGGGGCGACGGCGCTCTGGGCCGGTCGGCGACGCCCGCGGCCGAGCGCGCCCGCGCGCAGGCCGGGGGCAAGGCGCCCGCGCTCTCGTTCTGGGAGATTGATGCGCTGTGCGTCGCGGCGCACCGCTCGGGCGACTGGGCGAAGATGCTGACGGCGGCGCGGCAGGAGCTGGCGATCGCCAAGGACGCCAACGAGCGCTCGGTCGGTTATCTGCGTGAGGCCGGCGCGTGGAACGGCATGGGCCGGTACGCGAATGAGGCCGAGTCGTATCGCGCGGCGCTGGCGGAGAGCCCGATCCCCGCCGAGCGTCGACTGCTGCTCGAGACCAATCTGGCCAACTGTTTGCTGCATCTCGGTCGGTTTGTCGAAGCGCGGGGCGTGGCGGCGGACGTGCTCGAGACGATCCAGGCTGAGAAGCCTGAGAGCGAGTCGGGCCGCCTGGCCGAGGCGCTGGCGTACTGGGTTCGCGGTGAGTCGTTCCGCATGCTGGCGGATCGCGAGCCGACGTCGGCGACTTCGCACGCGACCAAGGCGCGGGCGATGCTCGCGACGGCTGAGCGCCTGCTGATGGAGATGTCGCGCGACCAGGGCGACGACAGTTCGTATTCGGGCATCGCGCACACGGCGCGGGCGGGTCTGCTGCACGCGGACACGATCTTGGGACGGGTGGCCGCGGGGGACGCGGTCGCGAAGGTCATGGCCGAGCTGGACAAGGTGGTCGATCCGGAGGCCGTGCCCGCGGGCGACTGGCTCGAGAGCTATGGCTGGTGGTGCGTGATCGGAGCGCAGCTGGCGCTGCACGTGCCGGCGTCGGCGGATGTTCGGCGTTTGTCTGCCGACGACGTGGATCGCACGGTGGCGATCTGCACGATGAAGGGGCATGAGATCGCGGATCGGCTGGGAAACTGGGCGATGCGTCAGCAGCTGTTTATGCTGGAGCACCGCCGGCGGCAGCGATCGGCGGGCGCGGCGCTGAGCCTCGAGGACGAATGGCTGATCGACGCGGATGAGCTGCGGGACATTCTCGGATCGATCGGGCGGTTCGATCAATTCCGCCGGACGGGCTGGGACATTCTGCGGTCGGCAACGATCGTCGGTGCTCGCTGATTCACGGGGGTGCACGATGAAGAACGAACTGAACAACACGCTGAACGCTCGCGGGTGGAATCCCCGCGGCAACCGTTCGTGGCCGTGGGCCGCGGCGCTGATCGCGGCGATGATCGTGGCGCCCGCCGCGATGGCCGACGAGCCGCTGGGCTCGACGGACGACGAGGGCGATGTGCGGGCTCACACGGGCCAGCCGATCAAGCCCGGCGCGGGCGGCGACCGATTCGGCAATGACCACAACGGCAGCGACTCGGCGATGCCCGGCCCCCTGATGAACGGCGGGCTCGTCCCGTGGCGCTATGTCCTGAACGGACCGCGGGACTCGCGCGCTCGCGATCAGGGCCCCCTCAGCGGCGTCACCCTGCCGACGGACCTGCGAACGCTCAGCCCGATGATGCTCCCCGCGATGCCGACCGGCGACGGCTCGGCGTGGGGCGGCAGCGCCAGCCCGCTTACGACCATTCCCGCGCCCGGCGCGGTGGTCGTCATCGCGGGCGCGGCGGTCTCGGCGCTGCGACGTCGACGCTGAGCAGGTCGATCGGGCGCGCAACACGGTCTCGCAAGGCGCCGACTCTTGTCCGCGCTCGCGCCCACACTCTGGGCCGGGGTTATGGTCTTTCCGGTCGCTGATGGATCTGCGCGAGGACCTCGTCGTCGATGCCGAGGTATTCGCGCATGTGCTGGTCGTAGGTCTCGGCGTGGTCGTCGCGCGAGAGGTCGAGCCTCAGCTCGTTGATGACCTTGGTGCCCTGGGCGATCCAGTCGTTGAACGTCTCTCGCGAGATGTTCCCGGCGATCCATTCGCCCAGCGGTCCGCGGAAGGGCGGGCGGTCCATCTGGGTGCCTGGCCTGCCGGTCTTTCGGCACGTGAAGCCGCCGGTCGGCGCGGGGGCGTCGCCGCCGGCCTTCTTGACCTCGGGCACGGGCGCGCCGAGCTTGGTGAGCAGCTCGCCCATGGCCTTCTGAGGGAGCCGATCGCCGCGCTCGCCGGCGCGGACGAAGCCGTCGGTGAGGACCTGGATCGCGCGGGTGGTGTCGCCGGCCTGCGCGAGGTACTGGCCCGCGAGCTGGTAGGCCTTGGACATGCTCTCGTTGAGCTGGATGCAGCGGAGGTAGCTGTCGGCGGCCTCGGCGAAGCGCTGGGCTTGGGCGTAGGCGCCGCCGAGGGAGAAGTGCGCCATGTCGTTGGTCGGGTCGGCCTGGACCATGTTCTCGAACTGGGCGATGCGCTGGGCGATGTCCATAGCGGTGCTCCTGCTGGGCCTCATCGTAGGTTTCGCGCGCCCGGTGTATCCTCCCCTCACGATGAGCCCCGCCCACGATTCGCCGCTCGCGACCGACCTGGCCGGTGTCCGGCTCCGCGCGCCGATCATCCTTGCGGCGGGGACCTGCGGCACGCTTGACGAGATGTCGGACGTGCTGGACCTGGCGCGCGTCGGGGGGCTCGTCACCAAGTCGATCACCGCCGAACCGCGCGAGGGGAACGCGACGTGGCGCATCGCGCCCTGCGGCACGGGGATGCTCAACGCGATTGGGCTCGCGAACGTGGGTGCGGAGAAGTTCTGCGCGGAGTACGGGCCGCAGGTTGCACGGGTGCCCTGCGCGGTCTTCGGGTCGGTCGCGGGGTTCTCGATTGAGGGCTATGTGGCCGCGGCGTCGGCGATGTCGCGCGTCGCGGGCCTCGCGGGGCTTGAGCTCAACGTTTCGTGCCCGAACGTGCACGGCGGGGTCGAGTTCGGGCTCGACGCCGGGGCGCTGCGCGAGCTGCTGAGCGCGGTGAGGGCGGGCGTCGCGCCGGGCACGCGCGTGTTCGTGAAGCTGAGCCCGATCGTCGCGGCGGGGCCCGGGGCAACGATCGCGGACATCGCGCGCGCGGCGATTGAGCAGGGTGCCGCGGGGCTGTGCGTGGCGAACACGGTGCCGGCGATGGCGATTGATGTGCGGACGCGCCGGCCTGTGCTGGCGAACAACACCGGGGGCTACTCGGGGCCGCCCGTGCATCCGATCGCAGTGAAGCTGGTGCACGATGTGCACCGGCTGGTCGCACGGGAGGCGGGCGTGCCGATCGTCGCGATCGGGGGTGTCACGCGGTGGGAGGACGCCGCCGAGTTCATCCTCGCGGGGGCGACGGCGGTGCAGATGGGCTCGGCGCTGTTCGCGGACCCCGCGCTGGTGTATCGCGTCGCGCGCGGGCTTGAGGCTTGGACGCGCGAGCAGAAGGTTGGGCGCGTGGGCGAGCTGGTCGGCGCGGTCAAGCGCTGGTAGGGTGCGGGGGCAGGCTCAGCGTCCGGTCACTCGATCGAGGCTGGCGTGAGCGCGGCGGGGCCGAGCGTCTGGATCGTGAGCTTTCCGGGCGAGCGGCGCGCGGCGTAGTCGTTGACCTGATCGAGCGTCACGGCGTCGACCTGCGCGGCGATCTCCGCGAGCGTGCGTGCGCGGCCCAGGCGGTAGAAGTCACTGCAGATCGAGGCCGCTCGGGCGCCGGTGGATTCGCCCGCGAAGACCAGTCGGCTCTTGAAGCCGACGATCGCCTTGCGGAACTCCTCGGGCGTGACTCGACCGGCGGGCGTGCGGACCTTCGCGAGTTCCGCGGCCAGGACATCGAGCGACTGCTGCGCCCGCTCGGGAGTGGTGCCGACGTAGGCGACGACGGAGCCGTGGTCCTTGTCGCCGCGATAGCTGGCGCTGACGGAGTAGCACAGACCCCGCTTCTCGCGGACTTCGGAGAAGAGGCGCCCGGACATTCCCCCGGAGAGGACGCTGATGAGGATCTTCTCGAGCAGCGCATCGGGTGAGGCCTCGGTGGGCGCATCGTGCATGAGGATGATCTGGACCTGGTTGGTCTGATCGGTCTCGTGCCCGTAGCCGCGCGGGCCCTTGAGGTCGGCGCGCGGGTGCTTGGCGGCGCCGGTCCAGCCTTCGAGGAGCTCGTTGAGCGTGCGTGCGAGCGCGTCGGGGTCGACGGCACCCGCAAAGCCGAGGATCGCGTTGCCCGGGACGGCGCGGGCGTTCCAGTGGCGCGCAAGGTCGTCGCGCGTGACGGCGGCGATGCCTTCGCGCGTGCCCAGCGGCGAACGGTTGATCGGCGGCGCGTAATGCCGGGCGCGCGCGGCGAGGGCGGCGCGCTCCTGCGGATCATCCTTGAGGCTCTCGATCGCCTGCAAACACAGGTCGCGGGCGGGTTCGATGGCTTCCGGATCGAGCGTGGGCCTGCGCACCGTGTCGACCAAGAGCGGGAGCACGTCGTGAAGCCGATCGCCCAGCGAGACCGAGCCCACGCGGAAGAAGATGGTCGCGGCATCGGCCGAACGCGAGGCCCCCAGGCGATCGAACGCGTCGGCCATCTCGCGTGAGGAACGCTCGCCCGAACCACGGAGGAGCACCTCGGCGAGCATCGCCGAGAGTCCCTGGCGATCCTCGGGGTCGGTCGCGACGCCCGCGGGCAGGAGCCAGTTGAACGCGGCCGAGCGCATGCCGGGCATGGGTTCAACGAGCAGGTGTGCGCCGCAGCGGAGAACGCGGGTGTGGATGGTGGGTTGAGCGGTGGTCACGCGGGCCTCCCGAAGCGTGGAAACGTGCGGCGAAGACAGGCTCGATAAGGATACCGCGTTGCGGAGCGAGTGATCGGCGCGCGATGAGTGAACGATGCGTGTGCCGCGCGAGGAGAGAAGAGACGACGAGCGATCATCGAGCGTGCGCGTCGCGCGTGACGCGTGAAGTGCGCGGAGGAGCGAGCGTGCGCGGAGGCGCTTGAACTTTTCTTGTGGATAACTGAGTTCGCTCAAGGCATGAGGTCAGAAGTTCCGATATGGTGAGAGGTGGATGCGGTCGCGCTCTTCGGCGAAGCGTGGACCCGTCCTTGAACACTCGTTCCCGTCTCGCCGAGGAGTATTGAACCATGGCGAAGAAAGCCAAGAAGAAGGGCAAGAAGAAGGCCGCGAAGAAGAAGGCGAAGTAAGGCGCCTGCGAGCGCCGGGCCGGAGTGCGGAGCCCGGTTGGCCTGAGATGCCGACCCGTGAATGCCCGCCTCCGAGCCAGAACGCCCGGAACAAGCAGATCGAGGGGCCGAAACCGGCCCCTCGGTCGTTTTTTGGGGGACCAACACCGGGCCGCGGGCATCGCGGGCCGGTTGATGCGAGAATGCGGCCATGAGCTCCGGCCCTGATCCGATCCGTCACGTTCGCGCCCCGCGCCCCGATCCATCGTCCGACTCCATGCGCTGGCTGCGAGCGCACGTCGACGGCGTGCTGCGTTCGGCCGATCGCATCGAGCCCGTGAAGTTCGTGCTCGCGCCCGCGACGGGCGATCCGGTCGCGCCGATCCCCGGGGAGATCATCGATGAGGGCGAGTGCGTGCTGCTGGTGCCCGATGAGGCCGAGGGTGCGCTTCAGCTGATGGTCAGGCCGATCGAACTCGATGCGAGGATGGACGCCGACTGCGATCGGTGGTTGATCTACCACATCAAGGCGCGCGCCGCGACGCGGTGGGCGCGGCTGGAGATCCTGGCCGCCAAGCGCTTCCAGCACGTGCTCGATCCCGATCAGATCCGCACGCCGAGCCCGTTCGCGGGCGGCGAGGCGCGGGCGCTCAAGGCGTTGAACGCGCACCCAACCCTCGCGGCGGACGTCGCGGCGCAGATCACGGGCACCAGGCCCAACCAGGCGCGCTTCGTCGGCGTGGACCCGTGGGGCGTGGACGTGCGGACGACCCTCGGCATCCTCCGCGTCGAGCTCGAGCCGCCGATGGGCGCAATCGAGGAGATCGACGCGGCGCTCGGCGCGATCGTCCGTGGCGAGGGGAGCGGGAACGTTGCCGGAGGCTGAGCCCCCACTCACCCGAACAGGGCGTGCTCGATGGGCAACAATCGGGCGATGAACCCGACGCCCCCGTTTCCGATCCGCGAGGCGCACGCGCACATTGCCGCACACGCGCGCGAGCTGGCGATGCTCAACCTGGCCGACTGCCCAAGCCGTGAGGAGGCGCTGGAGCGTGTCCGCGCGGAGGCTTCAAGGCTGCGGGCGGCGCGCGCGCCGGGGTGGCTCGTGGCCTCGGGGCTGAGGCCCGAGGGCTGGCCCGAAGCGAGATGGATCACGCGCGACGAGCTGGATGCGGCGTGCCCCGATCGGCCGGCGTTTGTGATGAGCTTTGACCATCACTCAGGGTGCGTGAACCGGCGCGCGTTTGCCGCGGCGGGGTTCGAGGACGCCTCGCCCGACCCGGCCGGGGGCGTGATCGTCCGCGATGCGCGCGGCGCGCCGACGGGACTGCTGCTCGAAGAAGCGTTCAACATCGCGCGGCGGGCGATCCCCGAGCCGACGATGGACGAGTGGCTCGAGATCGTCGCGCGCGGCGTGACGGACCTGGCCTCGCACGGCTTTGTCGAGGTTCACGACCTTCTGACGCTGCCGGGCCAGGGCGAGGTGTTCGCGAAGCTGGACCGAGACGGGCGGCTGCCGATCCGCGTGCTGCTGTATGCGCCGTGGGACTCGATCGAGGCGGAGTTTGAGCGGGCGAGACGCTATCAGACGCCTCGGGTAAGGCTCGCGGGCGGGAAGATGTTCGCCGACGGAACGCTGAACAGCCGAACGGCGTGGATGCTGTCGCCTTATCGCGATCCGCACCCGGGGATGCCCGTCGGCAAGCCCATGGTGACGCCTGAGCAGATCGACGAGGCGATCGCGCGGTGCGCGAAGCTCGGGCTGCACCTGGCGACGCACGCGATCGGCGACGGCGCGGTGCGCGCGGTGCTGGACGCG
The DNA here is from genome assembly GCA_033763435.1 of Planctomycetota bacterium. Classification (GTDB taxonomy): domain Bacteria; phylum Planctomycetota; class Phycisphaerae; order Phycisphaerales; family UBA1924; genus JANRKN01. Next base: position 245 of record JANRKN010000024.1, on the reverse strand, counting down.
TACGCGCGCGCGGGCGGGCGGACGCTGGCCGAGAGCGAGCTGCTGCCGGGCGTGCGCGGGCGGATCGAACACCTGGAATTGGTGGACGAGCGCGATGTGCCGCGGTTTGCGGCGATGGGGATCGCGGCGAGCGTGCAACCCTGCCATTTGCTGTACGACATCGAGGTGCTGGAGCGGGCGCTGCCGGACCGGCTGGATCGGGTGCTGCCGATGCGCGAGCTGATCGGCGCGGGGTGCGTGCCGGG
>JANRKN010000023.1:0-2527 GCA_033763435.1 Planctomycetota bacterium | reverse complement strand
GTCGCGTCGAGCGTGAACTCGAGCACCACGCCCGTCGGCGTCGTCTCCGCGACGCGCACCGCCGCGACGCTCAGCGTCGGGTCCTTGTACGCCGAACACCCGCCCAGCACGCACGCCGCGAGGGCGACCGACCAGCCCGACATCTTCGCCCGTGAATTCATCGCAGCACCGCGTCCATCGCCTTCTTCTCTCCCGCGCTCATCGCGTCGAGCGGGATCGATTCCAGCAGGTTCTCGACAATCTGATCCGTCGTGATCTGGTCCGCCTCGGCGTTGTAGTTCAGCAGCAGACGATGCCGAAGCACGGGCTTAGCCACCTGCTTCAAGTGCTCGGCCGTCACATTGGGCGAGCCCGACAGCACCGCGCGCGCCTTGGCCGCCAGCACCAGAAACTCACTCGCCCGCGGCCCCGCGCCCCAGCCCACGTACTGCTCGACCATCTTGGGCCGCGCGACGCCAGCGTCCATCGGCTCCTTCACGCGCGTCGCACGCACGAGCCGGATCGCGTACTTCAGCACATGGTCCGCCACCGGCGTCTGACGCACGAGGTCCTGCACGGCGCGGATCTCCTCGGCGCCCAGCACCGGCTCCACGCGGAACTGCTCCTTCATGGGCGCCCGGCGGACGATCTCGGCCTCTTCCTCGGCCGTCGGATACCCGATCCGGATCTGGAACATGAACCGATCGAGCTGTGCCTCGGGCAGCGGATACGTGCCCTCCTGCTCGATCGGGTTCTGCGTCGCGAGCACGAAGAACGGCGCCGGCAGCTCGTGCCGAACCCCGCCCACCGTTACCTGCCGCTCCTGCATCGCCTCCAGCAGCGCCGCCTGAGTCTTCGGCGGCGTCCGGTTGATCTCATCCGCCAGAATCACGTTCGCGAAGATCGGCCCGGGCACAAACCGCAGCTGCCGCGTGCCCGTCGCCTTGTCTTCCTGGATCACTTCCGTGCCCGTGATGTCCGAGGGCATCAGGTCCGGCGTGAACTGCACCCGCGAAAACTTCAGGCTCAGCGAACGCGCGATCGTCGAGATCAGCAGCGTCTTGGCCAGCCCCGGCACCCCCTCCACCACCACGTGCCCCCGGCAGAACATCGACAGCAGCAGCTCGTCGACGACCTGATCCTGCCCGACGATGATCTTCGCGATCTCCGCCCGCAGCGCCCGATACGCCGACTGCACGCGCTCCAGAATCCGCGCAGCGTCGGGGTCAACCCCGCCCGCGTGCGGTGCGTCGGGGTCCAGCAGACAGGCGTTCTTCGCGCAAGGGTTCATGCGAAGGCCATCCTAGCCGATCGCGGCCTTTGGGTAGGTCGGCTCTCCGAGCCGACATGCTTCGATGGGTGTCCCGAGCCGCACAGGACGTGCCCCGCGAGTCTGTGCGCCTCGGGCCGAATCCGCGGCACCTCAACACTTCCTCTATCTTCCCCGGCCCCAACGGGGCCAAGGGCTTTAGCCGCGGGTGAAGCCACGCGCAGCGCCGCGCAACCCGTGGAACAGATCGCCCGAAGCCGTACTTGCTTTTATGTGTTTCGCCGCCCCCGGTAGGGGCGGAGGCATCTCGCGTGAGGTCCTCTGCCCCTCCGGGGCAGGTGGACGATCGAGCTGGTGAAATGAGATTGCGCGACCTTCCACGGGTTGCGCTCGCTCGAAGACTCGCTCGCTTCACCCGTGGCTACAGCCCAGCGCCCCTTCGGGGCTCTCGATTCCCATCACGTTGCATCGCTTACCCGGTCTTGTCCGCCCGAGACGCGCGGTGTTGCTGCGCGCCATCTCGCGGGTCGGGGGCACCCGGTCACTTGACCATTTCGGTGTCAGCTCGGAGAGCCGACCTGCCCCAAACGACCCCGTCTCACGGCGTCGGACGCACCCCCAGCTCGGGGCGCACCGTCACGGCGCTGGGCATCAGAAACGCCCGGCCCCGGCTCGACACCACGCGCCCCGACACCGTCACCGCCAGCTCATCGCCCCGGCGCGCGACCAGGTCCTCCATCGATTCCAGCAATCGGCACGGCAACACCACCAACGGCGGCATGCGCCCCGCCGAGCCCGTGCCGTTGTCGAACGTCACCGTCAGTTCGCCCGTCTTGAGCCGCACAAGCCGCCCACGGCGCGCGGTCACGAGCAGCCCTTCGTCGCCGGTCGCGCCGGCCGCACCGCTGGGCGCTTCGGGTGCGGACGCGCTCGGCGAGGTGGAGTCGCTGGGCGCGCCAGCTTCGGGCGCAGGCCGATCCAGGCCGCGGGGCATCAGCCGCTTGGTTTCGAGATCCCGGATGATCGACGCGACGTCATCGCCCGGCGGAACGTCCGCGTTCGCAGGCTCGGGTTTGGTCTCGGGTTTGGTCTCGGGCGTGGCCTCGGGCTTCGTTTCCGGCTTGGTTTCGGGCCTGTTTTCCGGTTGGGGCGTGGGAACCGTCGTCGAGAACGCCGAGGGAAGCAGGAACTGTCGCCCGCGGTACACATACAGCGGCCCCGAGAGCGTGACGCGCGGCCCATCGCCCCCGGCGGTCGCGCGCCCCTGCGCGTCCAGCG
>JANRKN010000022.1:0-12835 GCA_033763435.1 Planctomycetota bacterium | reverse complement strand
CTCAGATCACCGTCAGGCTCAGGCGGTAGCCGACGTCCTCGAGCATCTTCCGCCGATCGTGGCGGAAGCCGAGCTTGTCGGCGCCGGTCTGAACCTGGCTGTGTCCCCCACTGCCACCACCGTGCTCCGACCCGCCATGGCCCGAGCCGTGATCGAACGGATCGTGCACGGGGCCGCTGCGGAGCTTGGGGTTGGTGTTGACGACCCGGACGAGATAGCTCGTGCGCGGGCGGGTGTTGAGATAGCCCAGCAGGGCGTACGCGCGCTCGTGCTCCCGCCACTTGTACACCTTCGACGTGCGGTCGAGGATGTCGCCGAAGACGATCGAGTCGCTCGGGCAGGCCTGCTGGCAGGCGGTCTGGAAGAATCCGTCGCTCACGCCCTGCACGGCGGGGTTGCGGAGCTTCATCTCGACGCGAGCGGCGTTGATGCGCTGGATGCAGTAGGTGCACTTCTCCATCACGCCGCGGGAGCGGATTGTCACGTCCGGGTTCTTGCCCATCCTCGTGATCTCGTCCAGCTTCGAACGCAGGCGAGGCGGGATCAGGTTCAGGTTCTCAGGCTCGACGCCCGCACCCTGGAGCAGCTCCTGCCCGTAGTAGGCACCCTTGTACTTGTTGGTCGCGTAGTCAAAGAAGTTGAACCGGCGGACCTTGTACGGGCAGTTGTTGGCGCAGTACCGCGTGCCGATGCACCGGTTGTACGCCATCACGTTCAGACCCTGCTCGGAGTGGATCGTCGCGTTCACCGGGCAGACGACCTCGCACGGCGCGTTCTCGCAGTGCACGCAGGCCACCGGCTGATGAACCATCTCGTTCACCGAGTCGGCCGACTCACCCAGGAAGTAGCGGTCGACGCGGATCCAGGCCATCTCGCGGCCCTTCTGCGTCTCCTTCTTGCCGACGACCGGGATGTTGTTCTCCGCCTGGCAGGCGATCGTGCACGCGTTGCAGCCCGTGCAGGTCGAAAGGTCAATCGTCATGCCCCACTGAGGACCGCGGGCAAAGTTCGGCGCCTGCGGCTGGCCCGTGGGCAAGGGCTTGGCGAACTGCTTGGCGCCCACGTCCGGGTCACCCAGGCTGCCGTTGTACGGGTTGACGTAGATCGACAGGTTCGGCGGCGTGTGGCTCAGCTCGCCCATCTGCTCGGCGAAGTTGAGCCGTCCCTGGGCGGTGCCGTAGATCGGGTCCTCGTGCTTGAGGCCCGCGAACTGCGCGCCACGCTTGTTCCAGATCTCCTGATCGACCTGGCGCACGATCGTCGTGCGGCCTTCCATCGACCAGTGGTGCTGCGTCGAAGAGATGGCGAACGAGTCGCCGGTCTTCTCGAGCGACGCGCCGCGGGCGACTCGCGAGCCGAGGGCAAAGAGCGGTGCGACGTTGAAGCCCACGCCGTCGCCCACCTTCCCCGCGCCCGTGCGGCCGTAGCCGAAGGTCAGCAGCAGCGTGTTGTCCGCCATGCCGGGCAGGACCCAGACGGGCAGGGTGACGCTCTTGCCCGCGAGGGAGAGCTTGACCATCCGCGCTTCGGGGAACTGCTTGGTCTCGGGGTCGGGCTCGATGCCGAGCGTGCGCGCCGTCGCGGGACTCACGCAGGCGGGGTTGTCCCAGACGACCTTGGTCGCGGGGTCAGGCAGTTCCTGAAGCCACGACACGTTGGCCAGGCTCCCGTCGGCGACGTTGCCCACGCGGAAGACCACGTCGAGCGCGGTGGTCGTGGGCGCGGCCTCGATCTTCAGGCCCGCGACAAGGCTCGCGACGCCGCCCGCGTTGAGCGTCGGTGCCGCGGCCGGGGTGCCGGTGCCCGCGAGCACGCCGTTCTGCAGCGCGCGCTTCCACTGGGTTTCAAACGCTTCGCCCTGGAGCTTGAGCGTCTCGCGCCACGTGCCGCGGACGAGCTCGTAGCCGACGGGCTTGGCCTCGCCCGCGAGCATCGCGATGAACTCGAGGTCCGAGAGCGCCGGCTCATAGATGGGCGCGATCATCGGCTGCACCGGGCTGATCGTGCCGTCGGCGGCCTCGAGGTCGCCCCACTGCTCGAGGTACGTCGTCGAGTTGAGCGACCACGTGCTCGCGGAGGCCGTCTCGCTCGCGCCGACCGAGAGCGTCAGGCGGTTCTTCGCCTTGGCGAACGCCTCGCGCAGGCCCGTGGAGCCCGGCGCGTCATAGACCGGGTTGGTGTGGATGCACACGAGCGTGTCGACCGCGCCCGCGTTGAGCGCCTCGACGAGCTTCGCGACGCCCGCGCCCGAGTCCGCGGCCTCGTCTTCGCCCATCGCACGATACTGCACCGTCTGACCGATCGCGCCCAGCGCCGCGTTCATCGCGGCGACCAACGCGTGCACCGCCGCGGGCTGCGACGCGCCCGCGAGCACAAGGCTCTTGCAGGTCACGCCGGTTCGGCCGGCGTACTCAGCGAGGTCTTCAGCGGCGACCGACGCGAACTTCTTGGTGTGCTCGTCGTCGAGGTCGGCGCCCGCCGCGATCGAGACACCGCTCAGCGCGCTGGCGATCGGGCCCGTGCTTTGACCCAGCTTCTCCATCAGCGCGCGGGCGAGCAGCACCGCGAAACCCGGGATCCGCGAGGGCGCGAGCCGGAGGCGGTGGTCGGCGCTGGAGCCCGTGATCGAGAACTCGCTCTCGACCATGTACAGGCGGCTCTGGAGGTCCGTCGCCGCATCGACCGCGCGGCGCGAGGCAAAGCCGCGCGCATTGGGCAGCGCGGTCGGCTCGGTCGTCGAAACGCCCGAGAGGAAGTCGCGGTCGAGGCTGACGATGCGCTCGCACTTGGCAAGCTGGGGCAGTTCGCGCATGGGCGCGCCGAAGGCCGCCGCCGTGCCGTCGATGCGGCCGCGCGATTCGGTCGGGTCGTAGGCGATCCACATCGCCTTGGGATACTTCTTGAGGAAGCGGGCCTTGAGCGCCGCGCGTGTCGGGCTGGTCTGCTTGTCGATCAGCACTGCGAGGCCCGCGCCCTGATTGGCCTCGAACTTCTTGATGTTGCCCTTGCCGGGCTCGGCATCAAACGCCCAGGCGCGGAAGTCGTCCCACGTCGCGGGCAGCTTGCCGCGGGCGGGGTTCTCGAAGACGGGGTAGAGCAGACGGTCGGGGTCGTAGAGCGAGAGGATGCTCGCCTGAGCCCAGACGCTCGACTTGCCCTGGTTGATCGGGTGGAGCGGGTTGCCCTCGACCTTGGTGGGCCGGCCTTCGTGCGTCTCGATGAGCAGGCCCTCAGCGCCGCCGCCGGGGAGGGGCATCGAGGTCGTGTAGAAGAGCGGCTTGCCGGGGATGAGATCCTCGGGGACGTTCTTGGAGTAGGGGAGGATCTTGAACTCGGGGCGACGGCAGCCGGGCATGACCGCGGCGCCGGCGAGGGCGAGCGAAGCGCCCATCACCTGCAGGAAGCCGCGGCGCGAGGACTGGAGCAGCTCCGACGCGCCGGCGGGGAACTCACGCTCGACAAAGTCACGGAACTCGCGCGTGTCGGCGAGTTCGTCGGCGCTGCGCCAGGCCTGCTTGCCGGCGACCTGCTGAAGCTGGCGCGGCGAGGCCGCGAGCTCGGCCTTGGAGGCCTTCTTGGTCTTCCCGGAAGCGGGATCGTTCTTCACCGTCGACGGGCACTGATCGCTCATCGCTTGTTCCAGTTCTTCTTCAAACCCACACCCAAAGCCCTCACACCCAACGTCCCGACCCAAGTCCCCCACCACGAACCGATTCACCATCTCACGCGAGCGCCGGGGGCGCTCACCGCGGCATCAGTAGTGGCACGCGCCGCAGTTCTGAGGCGGGTTGTCGCGGAGATTGGCCAAGAGCGCCTGAACGTTCACCGCCGGGTCGCTCTTGCCCTCGGACCGTTCCTTGAGGTGCTTCTCAACCCACGCGAGGTCGGTGACCTTGTCGGTCGGCACGATGTGCTTGTCGGGGTTGCGATGGCAGTCCAGGCACCAGCCCATGCCCATGCCGTGCGCCTGATAGACCACCGGCATCGACTGGATCTGGCCGTGGCACGAGTAGCACGAGATGCCCGCGGCCACGTGGACGTGGTGCGGGAAGTTGTGCACGTGGTCGGGCAGCTTGTGCACCCGCACCCACTCAACGCTCTCGTCCTTCGCGTAGGCCTCGCGGATGTTCTGCACGCGATGGCTCTGCCAGGCCGAGAGGCGGTTCTCCGCGTGGCAGCCGTAGCAGGTTGCCACGTTGGGGATGTTCGCCTCGTAGGACTTCTCGACCTTGGTGTGACAGTACCGGCAGTCCATGCCGAGCTTGCCGGCGTGGAGCTGATGGTTGAAGCCCTGACCGGGCTGCACCGGCTGGTAGCCCACGTGCCAGAAGTCGTTGTGGGCCCAGTACCACGTCCCCCACGTGACAAAGCCCAGCCCGCCGACGCCGCCCACGGCAAACAGTGTGGGCAACACGTTCATCCACTTCGGAAAGAGCACGCGCAAGCCTCCTCACACCACCCCGTGTCCCACACCCCCATCTCCCGCACCGTCCCCGCCGAGACCCCCATCACCACCCAAGCCGCCCCAACGCTTCCCCGCCCCGAAAGGCCCTCAGGCACGCCCGACCATGCGAACCCGATCTGTTCGGGTGAACGAATGAAGAACACGTCGGTCGGCTTGCCGGGAAGAACTCGAAGAAGGATTCTCGCCTCACCGCAAAATGCAAGGCCAGAGCATAGCCAGAAGCGGGTCCTTCCTGTCAAACCGAAAACGATTTGTGGATTTCAGTTGAGACCAAGTCTCAAAGACAATCAAGTCCGCTTTCCAATCTGTTCGGGTTGGGCCCGGCACATCCCGACCCAATCCGCCCGAGCCCAACCCGCCAAGGATCTGCCATGACCGACACAACGACCCTTCGCACGCAGACGCCGAGCCTTTCAGAGGTCGGGACGCCTTGGACGCTCGGCCCGGTGCTGGTTTTCGGCTTCGGGACAGCCGTCGCGATGTGGTGCGTGTGGTTCGCGAGCCACTTGCCGCAGCACGATCTCCCGCCCTCGGTCGCCGGGCCCCTGCAGCTCGCGGTGCTCATTGCGGGCATGATTCTCTGCGGGCGGAGCGCCGGGCGCGAGCACGCCCGCGGCAAGGCGGGGCTCATCGGCCTGCTCGCGGGCCTCACCGCCGCGGTGCTGAACCTGCTGCTCTTGGGCTCAAAGGTCGTTCCCCAGAACACGGGTACGCCAGCGGCGGAGTTTGAGTCGTTCGCGACGCAGGCCCCGGCCGCCCGCACCATCACCGACCTCACGCCCGACGCCTGGGTCATGGTGCTGGGCTTTGTCGGGCTTCTCGCGGTGATCGGCCTCTTGGGCGGGCTGATCGGCGCGGCGACGGTCGGGCGGAGTGCCGAGCCGCTCGAGCGGCGCGTCTGGATCGGGCGATTCGCGGGCGTCGTCGCAGCGGCGTTCCTGCCTCTGCTGCTCGTCGGCGGGCTGGTCACCAGCACCAAGAGCGGCATGGCCGTGCCCGATTGGCCCACGACCTACGGCGGGAACATGTTCCTCTACCCGATCGGCCTCATGACCAACCCGCACATCTTCCTCGAGCACTCGCACCGGCTCTTCGGTTCGCTCGTGGGCCTGTGCACGCTCACGCTGACGCTCAGCATTCTCTTTGCGCTCGGGCGCGAGTCGCGGAAGCTCGGCTGGGTGGTGATCGCCGGCGCGGTGGTGCTGATCGGCGTGCTGTTCTCGCCGTGGGTCAAGAGCCATCTTTGGGCGGCGTGGATCATCGGACTCGTGGCCGCGGCGCTGCTGGGCGTCGTCGGCGCCGCGCTCCGGGCCGACCCCTGGCGCGTGGTGAAGGTCGTCGGGCTCGTCGTGTTCTTGGCGGTGTGCATTCAGGGCTTCATCGGCGGGCTGCGCGTCGACAAGAACAGCCTGGGCTATGCGATCCTGCACGGCGTGACGGCGCAGCTCGTCTTTGCCGCGGCCGTCGCGCTCGCGGGCATGCTCGTCTTCCCCAAGCTCGCTTCGCTCCAGGGCGCTCGCAACGACTGGGCGTGGACCATCGCATGGGTCACGCTCGGGTCGCTCGTGCTGCAGCTTGTTCTGGGCGCGGTTTATCGCCACGAGAAGCACGTTCACGCGCTGTACATGCACATCCTGTTCAGCTTCGCGGTGATCGGCCTCACGCACGTCCTGGTCTTCCGCGTGCGGAAGCTCGCTCGCGACTTTGCGCCCGCGCTGGCACTCGCGCGGCCCGCGCGGGTGATCGGCGTCGGCGTGCTCGCGTGCGTCGGGCTCCAGTTCGTGCTCGGGTGGGTCGTCTTCCTGGTGGTGATGAAGGCCAAGCAGGACCCGACCTGGGCGGCCATTCCGACGGCGGACCAGATCGCCCAGGCCGCGCCCGTGCCCTTGATCGAAGCGGTGACCCGCACGGCCCACCAAGCCAACGGGGCGCTCTTGCTGGGCCTCGTGACGCTGACGGCGGTGCTGGCCGTCCGCGCGGCCCGGGGCGCCGGGAAGCCCCTGCCCCCGAACGCCTCCCCCACACTTGCCGCTTCTTCGAGCAGCGCGGCGCCCGCCCGGTGAATCTGACCGTCGCGAGGCGCCCAAGCGACGGCAACCCGCACGAATAAGCCCGCGAAGAGGCGGGCGGGCTTGCGGTTCGGACCGATCCATGGGATGCTCACGGGCGAGAGCTCGCCCGCAGCGGAAACCCGCGCCGGGGAAATAGACCGGGGGGGGCCGCGTTAGGCGGTCCGGGCGAGGGAGTGGGATCGGCGGGGCGGGGCGAACCGCGGAGGACGCGCGATGCAGGCACAGCCAGGGACCGAGCAGGGCAAGGCGACGATCCGCACGGCTTCGATGCGCGACGACGGCGCCGGCGCAAAGATTGACTCCACGCTCACGCCCATCAAACCCGCCGAGTTCGGGTACGAGCAGGCCCGTCACCTGCTCTGGCGCGCGGGCTTCGGCGGGACGCCTCAGCAGATCCAGACTCTCGCGACCTGGGGGCCAGAGAAGTCGGTGGACTATCTCCTGGACTTTGACAAGGTGCCCGCCGAGGGCGGCGCGCTGGACAAGTTCAGCAACGACATCATGAGGCCGCCGAGCGAGGAAGAACGCCGCGCGTACAACGAGGCGCGACGGTCGGGCAACGAGGACCGGCTGGCGGAGCTTCGGCGGATGCGTCAGCAGCGCGAGGGCGAGGATCGGCGCCAGATGGCCGAGATCCAGAAGTGGTGGCTCAAGCGGATGATCGAGACGGGCCGCCCGCTCGAGGAGAAGCTGACGCTGTTCTGGCACGGGCACTTTGCGACCAACTACCGGACGATCGAAGACTCGTACCACATGCTGCTGCAGAACGAGCTGTTCCGGCGCGAGGCCGCGGGCTCGTTCGAGAGGCTGCTGCGGGGGATCATCCGCGACCCGGCGATGATCGCGTACCTGGACAACAACGACTCTCGCAAGGGCCGGCCCAACGAGAACCTCGCGCGTGAGATCATGGAGCTGTTCGCGCTCGGGATCGGGAACTACACCGAGCAGGACATCAAGGAGGGCGCGCGGGCGCTCACGGGCTACACGTTCCGCGACGATGCGTTCTATCTCGACGAGCGCAACCACGACACGGGCATGAAGCGGATCCTGGGCGCGTCGGGCAACATGAACGGCGATGAGTTCGTCGACGCGATCCTGGCGCGCGCGGAGTGCTCGCAGTTCGTCGCGCGCAAGCTGTACCACTTCTTCGTGGAAGAGATCCCCACGCCCGAGCGGGCGCCGATGAACCAGCTCAAGCCCCACCAGCGCGGGCTGATCAGCGAGATGGCGCGGGGCCTGGCCTCGGGCCGGTACGAGCTGAGGCCGGTGCTGCGCCGGCTGTTCCTCGCGCGGTCGTTCTATCACCCGCGGATCATGAACCAGCAGATCAAGAGCCCGGTGCAGCTGGTGGTGGGTGCGGTGCGCTCGCTCAATGCGCCGGTGCGGGACTTGGGCATTCTCAACGACGCGCTCGACCTCATGGGCCAGAACCTGTTCATGCCCCCGAGCGTGAAGGGCTGGGACGGCGGGCGCTCGTGGGTGAACACCTCGACGATGTTCGTGCGCCAGAACATCATGGCGTTCCTGCTCACGGGCAAGAAGCCTCAGGGCTACGACTCGACAGCGGACACGATGCGCTTTGACCCGATGCCGCTGCTGGGCGAACTGGCCAAGGCCAGCCCGGGCTCGGAGCGCGATCCGGCGGCGGTTGCGGACTATCTGCTCCGGCTGACCGTGGGCGTCAGCCCGCAGGCCGGGCGAGACGCGATGGCGACGTTCCTCAAGAAAGCCAACGGGCGCCTCACGACCGATTCGGTGACGGGCATGCTTCTGCTGTGCACGTCGATGCCCGAGTATCAGCTCTGCTGAGGTTCGGGGGTCGGAGCGCGCGGTGGTTCTCGGGTTCGGTCGGCGGGGTTCGGGCTTCAGTCAGACGGATTCGAACGGTTCGCAGCACGGGAGTGTTGACCATGGCTCAGGACGGCTTCTCGGCATTCACGCGGCGTGAGTTCCTCTGGAACGGGCTGACGATGGCGTCCGCTGCGGCGACCGTGCCGTGGTTCCTGAACTCGTCGGCGAGCGCGATGAACAACGCGCTCCTGGCCGCGGGCACCAGCTCGCTGCCCGGCGTGCCCGACGATCACATCCTCGTCGTCGTGCAGCTCTCGGGCGGCAACGACGGGCTCAACACCGTCGTGCCCTTCGGCGCGCCCGAGTACTACCGCCTCCGCCCGGGCATCGCGATCCCGCAGAATCAGGTCCTCACGCTGTCAGGCTCCGAGGGCATCGGCCTGCACCCGGGCATGACCGGCTTCAAGGAGCTCTACGACGAGGGCATGATGGCGCTCGTGCAGGGCGTGGGCTATCCCAACCCCAACCGCTCGCACTTCAAGAGCATGGACATCTGGCACACCGCCGACACGACCGCGACCGGCGACGGCTGGCTCGGGCGGTACTTCGACAGCGAGTGCTGCGGCTTCGGCAAGGGCGAGAGCGGGCGCGTCGACAAGGCGCCAGCCAAGGGTGAGGGCACCAAGCCCGCGACGGGGGGCCCGCCCGGGATCGCGATCGGCCGGAGCGCGCCTCTGGCGATGCAGGGCCGGCAGATCAAGCCCGTGAGCTTCGAGAGCGCGGACCTGTTCCGCTGGTCGGGCGAGGACATCCACGAGGCGCTGCGCGATCCGTACCACGCGCTGCAGCGTCGCGGGGGCGACGCGGGCGGTGAAGAAGAAACCAACGCCGCGTTCCTGCTGCGCACGAGCCTGGACGCGCAGGTCAGCTCAGACCTGATCCGCAAGGCCGTGGCGATCCGGCCCCAAGTCCAGTTCCCGGGCAATCAGGTCGGGCAGCAGCTGGCGATGGTGTCGTCGATGATCCGCGCGGGGCTCAAGACGCGCGTGTATTACGTGCAGCACGGCGGGTTCGACACGCACGCGGGTCAGGGCGGCGCGCAGGGCCGGCACTCGAACCTGCTCGGCCAGCTCGCGCAGGCCGTCAGCGCGTTCTATCGCGACCTCAAGGCGCACGGCAACGCCGACCGCGTGCTCACGATGTCGTTCTCGGAGTTCGGCCGGCGTGTCGGACAGAACGCGAGCCAGGGCACCGACCACGGGACCGCGGCGCCCATGTTCCTCTTCGGCTCGATGGTCAAGGCGGGCGTCCACGGCGACCACCCCTCGCTCAAGGACCTCGACCAGGGCGACCTCAAGTACCTGATCGACTTCCGTGAGGTCTACGCCGGGATCCTCGACGGCTGGCTCAAGGCCGACGCGAAGACGATCCTCGAAGGCTCGTACCGCCCGCTGAGCGTCATCAAGCCCGCGTGAGCCTGAAGAGTCGCGGTTGAGGGGAACGCTCGGCGTCGATCACTCGAGTTCGGCCCGCTCGGCGGGCTTGAGTTCGCACTCGTGCGCCGCGAGGATCGGCCCGCGCAGCAGCGCCTTGAGCGTCGCGAGGTCGGACTTGTCGTCGGGCACGCGGACCGCGGCGATGTTCGTCCAGCCCGTCAGAAACCGCACGCGCTCGAAGGGCCAGCCCTTGAGCAGCCGCGACGGGCCCGTGTGGTGCCAGTCCAGAGGCCGGCCTTCAAGGCCTTCGCGCCAGGCGGCGATCGCGGGCAGGTTCACGTCGTGCAGGATGACCCACGCGCCGGGCGCAAGCGCGGGCCAGAGGCGGACGAGGTCGAGGATGGGCCAGGGGTGACGGTGATCGCCGTCGATGAACGCGAGCGTGACGGGGCTTTGGGCGAAGAGCTTCGCGGCGTCGCGCGCGTCGGCCTTGGCGTGGATTCGGACGTTCGGCGCGAGCTCGGGGCACATCGCCTCGACGGCGCTGCCGACGGGCCGGGCGGGGTCAAAGTAACAGTGAGGCGAGATGTCGAAGGTGTGCAGCGCGGGGCCGTCGGCGGGCGCGACGCCAAGGTGCGCGAGCGCGCGGAGGAGGATCGCGGTCGAGAAGCCGCTGGCGGTGCCGATCTCGATGACCCGCGAGGGCCTGAGCGACGTGACGGCATCGGCGAGGAAGACCGCGTCCTCGAAGTCGATGTACCCCTGCACCCACGCCGGGGGCGTGTACCACGAGGCGACGAGGGCGGTGAGCTCCGCGTCGGGCCCGGCGCCGAAGGCGGACCGGACGCGGACGCGGTCGGCCTCGCTGACGACCGGGCAGACCCGGCCGGTGACCGCGGCGCGGCGGTCTTCCTCGGCGGGCGAGAGACGTTCGAGCGCCGGACCGGGTTGGCGCGCGAGGCCGGGTTGAGGCTGAAGTTCAATGCTCACGCACGAGCATCGACCGCGCCGGGCCCGGACGTCGAGATTTCGACCCCCGGGCGAGGCGTGGGATGGGACGCTTACGGACAGCCCTGGGCGAAGGCCTCGACAAACACGGCGTAGTCGTCGGAATCCACGAAGCCGGACTGGTCAAAGTCGGCCGAGGCCTGGCAGGCGGGATTCACGCCGAACGGGTCCTCGTTGAAGCCCGTGCACCCGAGCACGAAGGCGTCGTTGAACGCGGCGAAGTCGTCGGAATCGACGAAGCAGGAGGCGTCAAAGTCGGCGGGGCAGGTGAGCCTGACGACGACCGCGTTGCTCTCGTAGGCCACGCGCCAGCGCGCGCCGGGCGGGTCGGCCGGGAGCTGCACCTGCGCAAAGCGGCCCGTGAGATTGCTCGCGGTCGACGTCACGACCGCGAACTCGGCGCAGGGCTCGGTGGGTGCGAGCGGCGGGACGAGGTTGAAGACCAGCCTGCCGCCCAGATTTGCGCCCGCGTTGAATCGAAGCGAGTCGAACTGGCCGGGCGCTGCGCCTGCCGCATCGATCACGACGGTCGCGCTCGGCAGGAGCGTGGTCGGCGCGGTGCTGCCTTCAAAGACGCCGATGACCAGCGGCGCGGGCGGCGCGGCGGGTTCACCGGGCGCGAGCGTGCCGGCGATGCTCAGCGCGCCGTTGAATCGGCCCGAGCCGGTGAGGGTCTGACCCGCGCCCAGCGGGATGGGCGCGTTGGCGGGTGAGCCGATGATCGAGGCCCGCGCGGGCGCCGCGGGCGTGCCGCCCATGCGCACGACGCCTGTGCCGCTCAGGCCCGCGGGGGCCTCGAAGCGGAGCGAAGCCGCGCTGCTGGCGCCGGTGGGGTTGAGCACGATCAGCCCGTTATTGATGGTGTTGTTTGCGGTGAGAGCGATGCCCGTGAGGACATGGAGGGTGGCGCTCGATGTAACGCCGGTCATGCTGCCGAACGCGGAGACATCGACGCGTGAGGCGCCCGAGGTGGTGAGCGTTCCGCCCGAGAGATTGCCGCGGAGGGTGATGACCGCGCCGTTCTGCGCGGCGATCGAGCCCGCGCCCTGCTGCGTGAGGTCGGCGTTGATGTCGAGCACGCCCGCGGGGTTGTCGGCGAGAATCGTGCCCTGGTTGATGATCGTGAGCGAGAGGCGCCCCATCCCGCGGACGGTCTGACCGGGGCCGAGCGTGAGCGCGAAGGCGGTGTTGCTGGGCCCTGAGAGCACGGCGTTGGCGGCGTTGCTTGCGCCGAGCACGATCGAGCCGGTGCCGGAGATTACGGGCGAGATCGCTCCGACAGGGATGATGCCCTGCACGGAGGCGAGGTTGTCGGGGTTGACGCGGAGCACGCCGCTGTTGACGACGCCTTGCGCGCCGGGGCGGAGAGTGCCCTTGATGTCGATGATGCCCTTGAGGGTGACGTTGTCGAAGGTGGGCGTGGAGTTGATCTCGACGCGCCCGTCGCCGATCGCCTCGATCGTTCCGCCCGAGAACGTGACGCCGCTGCCGGTGAGGAAGAGCACGCCTCCGAGCCGCGCGCGCATCAGGCCCGCGGCGGACTGCGTGACGTTGCGTCCGATGCGGAGCTGCCGGCCCGTGAACGCGGCGTCGATGATGCCGTGATTGGTGACGGGCACGTTGATCTGCCCGCTCCCGAAGATGATGTGATTGGCGCCGTGCTCGAGGGAGCCGGTGCCGGTGATCGTCGCGGCGGTGAGAAAGGCCGACGGCGGAGCGTTGAGGCGGATACTGCCTGAGCCGGTGAGTGCGAGCGGGCCCGTGATGGACAGACCGCTGTTGGCCGAGAGCGATGTGGGGTTGACGTCGATCGAGCCGTTGTTCAGCGACGAGGCGCCGTTGAGGGTGAGGAAGCTGCCGCCCGCGATGCGGATGAACGTCCAGGGCGTCTCGGCCTGCAGCGTGTCGATGCTGGCGCTGCTGTTGAGGTCGATGGTGCCGGTGATGACCATCCCCGAGGGGAAGCGCGCGGACCGCCCGTTGGCGTGAGGGACGATGCCGCCCTGCCAGTTGGCCGGGTCAAACCACGAACCGCCGTTGACGTTGGTCCAGTCGGTGACTTG
>JANRKN010000021.1:0-62744 GCA_033763435.1 Planctomycetota bacterium | reverse complement strand
CCGCTGGGCAGCACCTGCACGAGCGTCGCGCCGGGCGACTCGGGCACGGTGAGGTACGGCGCAAAGTCGGTGATGGCCTCGCGGCTGTCGCTGAGCCAGTCGCCCAGGAACGCGGCCTGGAGCGCGATCGCCGCGGGGCCGCGGAGGCGCACGCTGGTGTCGATCCACGTGCGATACTTCGGCGGGATCCGCCGGACGCGTACGCGGTCGTCGATCATGTTCTGCGAGCCGCAGTAGGCAACGCTGCCGTCGATCACCGCGAGCTTGCGGTGATTGCGCAGGTCGATGCGGTGGAGCGATCGTCGGAAGGGATTGACGGGCAGGCAGGCCTCGACCTGAGCGCCCGCGGCGCGGAGACGAGCGGCAGCCGCGGAGGAGAGCCAGGCCGAGGAACCGACCGCGTCGGCGAGCAGGCGGCACTGCACGCCGCGGCGTGCGGCGCGTTCGAGCGCATCGACGACGGCGCGGGCCCCGGGCGAATCGCCCCAGATGTAGTAGAGCATGTGGACGTGGTGCTGCGCGGCGTCGATGTCGGCGCGGAGCCGATCGAGCACCGTCGGCGCGTCGTCGAAGAGTTCGAGTTCGTTGCCGCCGACCGCGGGAAGGCCGCCGACGGCCGAGCCCAGGCGGATCATCGAGGCCGAGAGGGCGTCGATCGGCCAGGCGGTCGCGGCGCCGACGCAGGCGAGCGCCTCGCGCCCTCGGGCCTCGGCCTCGCGCTCGAGCTTGTCGTGCGCCCGCCGACGGCGCCGGCCCAGAGGCGTCTCACCCATCAGCAGGTAGACAAGGAACCCGAACACCGGCACCAGGGCGATGAACGTGATCCACGCCAGCGCATCGGACGCGGGCGTGCGGCGGAGCAGAATCCGCGTCACGAGGCCCAAGCGCAGGAGCCACTCGAGCGCCACGAGCGTGATGCCCGCGACAGGAAGAATGGAAGTGAGTTCATGACCGTCCACGATCCGCCAGCATACGGGCGATATGCTCGCGGGCATGGCGCTGCTGATCGCGGGGATCGACGAGGCCGGGTACGGGCCCTTGCTTGGGCCTTTGTGCGTCGGCTGCTGCACGCTCAGGCTCGACGCCTGGACGCCCGAGCAGCCCGCGCCGGACTTCTGGTCGCGGCTCTCGGGCGCGGTCGCGCGCTCGACCAAGGACAAGCAGCGCCTCGCGGTCGCCGACTCCAAACAGCTCAAGCTCGCCTCGGGGGGCAAGCGCCACCCGCTGCTGCACCTCGAGCGCGGCGTGCTCGCCTTCACCCTCGCGACGCTCGCGGACGCTGAGCTTCCCGCGACGGATCTGGACCTGTACGCGCACACGGGCCCGGCGGGCGCGGACTGGTTCGAGAGCGAGCCCTACCGCGGCCCGGCGATCGCGCTGCCCGTCGCGGGCGACGCGGGCCTGGTATCGATCGCGGCGAACATGCTGCGGGGTGAGCTGCACCGGGCCGAGTGCGCCGCGCTGAGCGTCGCGTGCCGGGTGATTCCCGAGTGGGAATTCAACGCCGTCGTGCGCGAGCGGGGCGGCAAGGCCGACACGACGCTCGTGGGCATCGGCGAGCATCTGCGGGCGTTCTGCGTGCGCGCGCTCGCGGAGCCCGAGGGGACCCACGCGCGGGTGGTGTGCGATCGGCTGGGCGGGCGCGCGAGCTATGCGGAGCTGCTGCTCGCGCTGGTGGCGCCGCTGGAGACGAAGCTGGGCGCGGCGAAGGTGCAGACCGTCGCCGAGGGCGACGTGTGGAGCAAGTACGAGCTGAGCTTCGCGTCGCGGCCCGATTTCGCGATCGGGCTGCTCTTCGCGGTGGAGTGTGAGCGCAAGCACCTGCCCGTGGCGGTCGCGTCGATGACCGCGAAGCTGCACCGGGAACTGGCGATGGAGCGGTTCAATGATTCGTTCCAGAGGCGGGCGCGTGCGCAGGGCCGCGGGCCCATCGCGCCCACGGCCGGGTACTGGCAGGACGCCCATCGCTGGCTGCGCGAGGCGCAGGAGCTTCTGAGGCCGGGCGAGCGCGAGCGGCTCGTGCGGATCGCGTGAGGACTGCGCCCGGAGAATGAGTGAGCACCCACGCATGACCAACCGTCTCGGCCCGCCCCCGGCTTTCCGCGCCCGCGCGATGCTCGACCTTGCCGCAAGGCTTGCGCTGCGGGCCGCGGGGAACGTCGAGCCCAACCCGCTCGTGGGCTGCGTGCTCACGCGCACGGGCGGCGACGAGGCGATCATCGGGCTGGGGCACCACCGAGTGTTCGGCGGGCTGCACGCCGAGCGCGAGGCGCTGGCCGACTGCCGCACGCGCGGGATCGACCCCCGGGGCTGCACCGCGTACGTCACGCTCGAACCCTGCAACGCGCAGGGCAAGCAGCCCGCGTGCGTCGATGCGCTGCTGGAAGCGGGCGCGGCGCGGGTCGTCTACGCCACGCGCGATCCCAATCCGCCCAAGGCCGGCGGCGCGGACCGACTCCGCGCGCGCGGGCTCGAGGTCTACTTTGCGCCCGACCTGGGCGCGCGCTCGGCGCTGGCCGAATCGCTGATCGAGCCCTTTGCCAAGCGCCTGGCGACCGGCCTGCCCTGGGTCATCGTCAAGTGGGCGCAGACGATCGACGGGCGCATCGCGACGCGCACGGGCGAAAGCAAGTGGATCTCAGGCCCAATGGCGCGTCGGCGCGTGCACCGACTCCGCGGGCGCGTGGACGCGGTGCTGACCGGTATGGGCACGATCCTGGCCGACGACCCGCTGCTGACCGCGCGCGACGTTCGGCGCGTCCGGCGCGTGGCCCGTCGCGTCGTGCTCGACACCGAGCTGAGCATCCCGCTCGACTGCGCGATCGTCCGCAGCGCCAGAGAGACGCCCGCGACGGTCTTCTGCGATCCCTCGATCGCGCGCGCGGAGATCACCGCGCAGAAGCGGTGGGCGCTGGGCGAGGCGGGCGTTGAGGTGCTGGGCATCACGCCCACGCGCTCGCACCTGGACCTGACCGTCGCGCTGCGCACGCTCGCGGAGAAGCACGGCGTGTCGACGGTGCTCGTCGAGGCTGGCAGCGGGCTGATGGGCGCGATGTTCGAGCAGGACCTGGTCGATGAGGCCGTGGTGTACGTCGCGCCGCTGGTGCTGGGCGATGAGGCGGCGCGGAGCGTCGCGACCGGGCGCGTCGCGAGCACGCTGAGCATGGGGCGCGCGATGCGCCTGCTGTGGTCCAAGCGCGTGGGGCCGGACGTCGAGCTGGTCTACCGCCGCGCGCGCTGAGAGGCCGATCACCTCGACCAGAACTACCTCGACCAGAACCGGAGCTCGGGCCTGATCTCGCCCGGCACGAGCCGGCTCTCGGCGCTCACGAGCACCGGGCCGGGCTTGGCGTGCTGGAACTTGACCATCGCGAGTGCGATCGGCGCCGAGCCCAGCATGGGCGCGAGGGTGCTGCTCGTGACCTGCCCGACCGCCTCGCCCGGCGTGCCGTCGGCATTCACCGCGAACACCGCCGAGCCGGTCTCGGGCTGGAGAATCGTGGGCACCTCGGCCTCGCCCAGCGCCTGCTCCGCCGCGGCCTTCAGCGCGGGGTCGGCGTTCGAGACGACCTCGTCCCGCTGCATGCGGATCGGGACCAGCGTGAGCTTGGGATGCCCCCGCGCGTGCATCCGCGCAACGATCTCCTGTCCGAGGTAGCAGCCCTTCGTGAAGCTCACGCGCGAGTGCAGCAGCCCCGTCTCGGCGGGGAGTGAGTCGGGCCCGAAATCGATGTTGTAGAGGGGCGTGCCCGCCTCGAGCCGCGCGATGTTGTACGCAAACCACCCGGCGGGGCGAAGGCGCACACGCGAGGCGAGGTCGTCCGAAGACGGAGCGCCGTGCTGGTGCTCGTCGGGCGAGTGCGCCGCGGTGAGCAGAAGCTCGAACACCGCCCGCGCGCCCACGGCCGGGACGATCAGTTCGAGTCCGATCTCGCCCGCGGAATCGTCACGCAGCACGGTGACCTCGTGCCCGGCGAGCCTGAGCCGCGTGACATCGCCCTCAGCGAGCGAGGCGAGGTCTGGCGCGTCGGACGCGGCTTGGTCAGCCTCGCGCAGCGCCAGCAGCAGCGCGATCGCCGTCGGCCCGTGGAGGCTGAAGCGGTGCGTCGACTGCGTGAGGTCGCGCAGCGCGCAGTCCTCGGTGATGATGTACGCGCCGAGGGTCTTCTCAGTCCGCGCCGCGGCGTACACGTCGGCCTCGAGCAGCACCCGGTCGGGCAGCGCGAGCACCCGCAGGTCGGCGTCGATGCGTCCCTTGCGATTGAGCCAGAACGAACGCACCCAGCGCCAGGGGCGCAGCGCGTGCGAAGCAGGGTCTTTGCTGCCCCGGAGCTCCTGTGTGAGCATGCGGTGCAGGAAATCGAGCCGATCGGGGCCTGTGAGTTCGAGCACGCCGCGGTGCACGCCCTCGAGCAGCACGCAGTGCTTGCGGAGCGAGGCGTACTCGAGCTCGATCTCGTCGTAGCCCGCGGGGATCTGCACCTGCGCGGGCGACGGGCCCGAGACCGGTGCTTGCTCGGCGGGCTGGGCTGGCCCGGCGGGCTGCGCGGGTCCGTAGGGCAGCATGGGCGCCTCGGCGCGGGCGTGGAGTTGGGCAATCGGGCTCGGATAGGCCATGCGCGATGGTAGATCGCGTTCAGCGCCGGTTCGGTTTTGTGCGGTCGCGCTTGGGTCGAGCGCGGACTTCCGCCAGCGCGTGCGGATCGGTACACTCAGGGGCATCTTTCAACGAAGGAGTTCCCCGTGGCGTTGAACCTCGACCTGCTCAAGCGTCTGTGCGAAACCCCCGGCGTGCCGGGCCGCGAAGAGCGCGTCCGCGCGCTGATCGAACAGGAAATCGGCCCCGCGTCGCCCGAAGGCCTCTTCGACGAGATCCGCGTGGACGCGATGGGCTCGCTGATCTGCACGCGCCGCCCGCGCGCGGGCAAGGGCGCGAAGAAGCCCAAGGCCGGCACCCGCCCCACGCGCGTGATGCTGCTGTGCCACATGGACGAGATCGGCTTCTACGTCTCGAGCATCGACAGCAAGGGCTTCCTGTGGATGAACAACGCGGGCGGCTTTGACACGCGCAACCTGTTCTCGCGCCGCGTGCTCGTCTGCACCGACTCTGGCGACCTGCAGGGCGTCATGAACCCCGGCGGCCGGCCCATCCACATCTCGGGCCCCAAGGACCGCGAGAAGGTGCCCGAGGTCAAGGAGTTCTTCGTCGACATCGGCCTCCCCGCCGACAAGGTCAAGAAGAAGGTCAAGGTCGGCGACTACGTCGTGATGCACGAGCCGGCGATCGAGGTCGGCGACAAGTTCGTCTCCAAGGCCCTCGACAACCGCGTCGCCTGCTGGCTGGGCATCGAGAGCGTCCGCGCCCTCGCGGCGAACAAGGCCGGGCACCACTGCGAGGTCGTCGTTGCGTTCACGACGCAGGAAGAAGTCGGCCTGCGCGGCGCGAAGACCGCCAGCCACGCCGTGCTCCCGGACATTGGCCTGGGCATCGACGTGACGCTCGCGTGCGACACGCCGGGCGTTCCGGACGAAGAGTCGGTGACCAAGCACGGGCAGGGCTTCGGGCTGCACATCAAGGATTCGTCGTTCATCTCCGATCACAAGCTCGTCGCGGAGATCGAGCAGCTGGCGATCAAGAACAAGATCCCGTACCAGCGCACGATCCTCGCCGCGGGCGGGCAGGACGGAGCGGCGGCGCAGCAGGCCGCGGCGGGCGCGCGCGCGGTCGGCATCGTCGTCGGCACGCGCTACATCCACACCGTCACCGAGATGATCGACAAGAAGGACCTGGGCGCTGCAAGGGACATCCTCGCCGCGTACCTCGCCTCGGTCTGACCGCAGCCACGCACAGCGTTCATTCCCGTCACCCACCGCCCCGCGCGCCCCGGCTCGCGGGGCTTTTTTTCGCCGCGGCCGACGCCGAACGCCGATGCCCTGCACCATGTGCGGGATCGTCGGCGTCGCGACATGCTCAGGGCGTGAACCCGCGGTGGATGCCGTGGCCTTCGATGCCCTGCGCGATCGCCTCGCCCACCGCGGGCCCGACGGCGCCGGCTCGTGGGAACACCGCGCGGACGCGTGCGTCGTCCGCTTCGGACACCGCCGGCTGAGCGTCATCGATCCCTCGCCCACCGGCGCACAGCCCATGCTCTCGGCCAGCGGCACGCTCGCGCTCGTTTACAACGGCGAGCTCTACCACGACGCCGAGCTGCGCCTGAGCCTGCTCACCTCGGACGCGCCCCCGACCTTCCGCGGCTCCAGCGACACCGAAACCCTCGCCGAGCTGCTCGCGCGGGACTGGACGCGCGCGCTCCCGCGCCTGCGCGGCATGTATGCACTCGCCGCGCTCGACCTGCGCGAGCAGCGCCTGTTGCTCGCGCGCGATCCGCTGGGCATCAAGCCTCTCTACTGGACCATCACACCCGCGGGCGAGCTGGTGTTCGCAAGCGAGATTCACGCCGTGCTCGCGCACCCGGGCGTGAGCGCGCGCCCCGATCCGCTCGGGCTGAGCGCGTACCTCACGACGATCCGCACGACGACGGCCGACCGGACGCTGTTTGAGGGCGTACGAATCCTCGAGCCCGGCGCCGCGCTGGAGTTCGACCTGCGCGCCGGGCGCCCGTCGCCGCGCGTGGTCGCGGTGCCGTGCCCGGTGAGTGACCCGCGCGCATCGACGCGCGACGTGATCGCCGACAGCGTGCGCCGGCATCTGCGGTCGGACGTCCCGCTGTGCACGTTGCTCTCGGGCGGGCTGGATTCAACGATCGTCGCGACGCTCGCAAAGAAGGAACTGCCTGAGCTGTGGTCGTACTGCGCGGGCGCGCCGTCACCCGCGGGCGAGGATGACTTTGACTACGCCCGCCGCGTGGCGTCACACCTGGGCACGCGCCATCGCGAGGCGCCCGTGACGCGCGAGCTGTTCGCCGAGCGCTGGCCCGCGCTGATCGCCTCGCACGGCCAGCCGCTCTCGACGCCCAACGAGGTCGCGATCCACGAGGTCGCCAAGCGCCTTCGCGCGGACGGGCAGGTCGTGACGCTCAGCGGCGAGGGCGCCGACGAACTCTTCGCGGGCTATCACAGCGCGCTGGACAACTCCGCGGCATTTGAAGCCGGGGGTGTTCGCACGGCCCACGAGCGCGCGCTGCATCAGATCGACGCCAACGCGTGGATCCCGCGCGAGGCCAAGGCCGCGGTGCTCTCGCCGCTGCTGGCGCGCGCGACCGAGGGCGACGCGTGGCTGATCGACCGCGCGACCGCGCGCTTTGAATCGCTCGAGGCGCAGGGCGTGCGCGGGCTGGAGGCGCACCTGGCGTATCAGGAAGCGGTGAACCTGCACGGGCTGCTGCTGCGGCTCGATCAGTCGACGATGGCCGCGGGCGTCGAGGGGCGCACGCCTCTGGCCGACGCGCACGTCGCGGCGCACGCGCGCGCGCTGCCGATGTCGCGCAAGTATCGCGCGCCCGCCGAGGGGCTCGAACCATCCGCGCGAACCAAGCTGGCGCTACGCGACGCGTTCGCGGGCGAGGTACCGACGGACGTGCTGGCGCGCCCGAAGGCGAGCTTTCCGCTGCCGTTCGCGCAGTGGGCGGGGGCGCATGCGAGCGCGCTGGAGAGCCGATTCGCGCGGGAGATCTTCACCGACGCCGCGTGCGTCACGGTCGCGCAGCAGCCCGAGAAACTCTGGCAGCTCGCCTGGCCCATGATCAACGTCGCGCTGTGGGGCCAGCGCTGGTGGGGATAAGGCTGGTGGTGTTGAGGCTGGTGGGGTTGATCCTGCTCACCCCCGCACCGCCTGCAGCAGGTTACTGACGTTGACGCTGCGTGCCTGCTGTTCGACCTGCGGCCTCACCCGCTCGTACACGTCCTTGGCCCGGTCAGCTTCGCGCGCGAACATCGTCCGCAAGTCCACAGCCGAGAACTTGCGCCCGCCCGCGTAGTACGCGCGCGCCGCCTGCCCGAGCGCGTAAGTGGTCGCGAACGTGAGCGCGGGCCCGGTTGCGCCGCGGACGAGCGTGCCCGCGAGCCCACCGAGCACCGAGCCGCCGACCTGCCTCGCGAGCCCGCCCAGGAACTTGCGCGCGAGGCCCTCGAGCACCTGGCCCGTCGCGCCGACGCCGACGGTCGCGAGGAAGTCGGTGATGTGCCCGCGGTCGAGCGAGTAGCCGTAGCGCTTGCCGATCTCGTAGGTCATCTTCATCTGCAGCGGGATGATCGCGGTCGTCGCGAGGCTCTGCGGAAGGAGTTCCAGCGCGGCGGTCAGAATCGAGTACTTCATCACGCTCGCGTCGATCTCCTTCACGCGTGCCTCGTCGGCCGCGGAAGAGACCGCCGCCCCCACCGCCCCCACCGCGGCCCCGACCGCTGCCGCGCCCGCTCCGGCCCCCACCACCGCCGCACCGGTCGCGACGGGCGCAAGGTCGAGCGTGACGAGTTCGTCGGCCTGCTGGCGCGCGGCCAGGGCGTGCTGCACGGGCAGGTTCAGCGAACGCGCGAGCGACTCGAGAAACTGCTTCTCCGCGGGCGACGAGACGCCGTCGGCGTCACAGAGGCTCACGGCCATTTCGTACGCGATCCGGCGCGAGGAATCGCTAGCAAGCCCGGCCGCGGCACGCGCGGTGTCGATCTCCCCCAGCGAGACGCGCTCGAACACGCCGCGCACCTGCCCGGAGCCATCGTCGAGCCCCGCGATGATCGTGCGAAGCTCCGCGCGCTCGCGCTCGCCCGCGGACCCGTCGGCCAGCGCCGCGAGCACGCAGATCGCCGCGACCGAGGGCCTCTCGGCGGGCGGGATGGTCGAGGC
This sequence comes from Planctomycetota bacterium, assembly GCA_033763435.1. Classification (GTDB taxonomy): domain Bacteria; phylum Planctomycetota; class Phycisphaerae; order Phycisphaerales; family UBA1924; genus JANRKN01. Next base: position 53,944 of record JANRKN010000021.1, on the reverse strand, counting down.
GGGCGCGGTGTCGTTGTTCACAGGCTGGCTCATAGGGGCTCCTCTGGCGGCTCGTTGGGCTGATCGACTGGCGACGTTGTTCGCCGAAGGCGGGCGACGGTTTCAGCCGATCCGCTTGCCCGACAGTACGATGTCCGCATGACCGCCGCCGACCAGCGACAGCGACTGCTCGAGCTCCGCCGGGTGCTCACCGAGGCCAACCGGGCGTATTACGTCGACCACGCGCCGACCATGTCGGACGTGGAGTTTGACCGCCTGCTCCACGAGCTTGCGCGGCTCGAAGCCGAGCTGGAGCCCGCGTTCCCCGAGCTAGCCGACCCCAGCTCGCCCACGCGCCGGGTGGGCAGCGACCTCGCGCCGATCACGGGCTTTACCAACGTCAAGCACCGTGCGCCGATGCTCTCGATCGACAACGCGTACGAGATCGGGAGCGACGAAGAGTCCGCCAGCGAGCAGAGCGTCCGCGCGTGGTTCCGCCGGGTGCGCAAGGGCCTCGCCAGCGAGGGCGGCCTCTTCGCCGAGTCCATCCCCCTGCACGCCGACCCGAAGATCGACGGCGTCGCCCTCAGCGTCCGCTACGAGAAAGGCCAGTTCGTCCACGCCCTCACGCGCGGCGACGGCGTCTCGGGCGACGATGTCTCCCATGCCGCACGCACCATCCGCTCGCTGCCCATGAAGCTCGAGCCCCGCGGCGCGCGATCGGCCCACATCCCCGACGTGCTCGAAGTCCGCGGCGAGGTCTACATGCCCACCCGCGAGTTCGAGCGTCTGAACCAAGCCCGCGAACGCGCCGGCGAGGACCTCTTCATGAACCCGCGCAACGCCACGGCGGGCACGCTGAAGAACCTTGACCCCAAAGTGGCCGCGGAGCGCGGGCTGAGGTTCTGCGTCCACGGGCGAGGGGAGATCGCGGGCTGGCAGGGCGGGCCCGAGTCGCACTCGGAGTTTTTGCGTGCCTGCCAAGCGCTGGGACTGCCGACGAATCCGCACACGCTGCGCGCAGAGTCGCTCGCGGAGATCGAGCGGTTTATCGCGGAGTTCGCCGAGAAGCGCACGAGCCTCGATTACGCGACCGACGGCATGGTCGTGCGCGTTGATCGATTCGCGCAGCAGCAGGCGCTGGGCACCACCGCCAAGAGCCCGCGGTGGATCATCGCCTTCAAGTACCCCGCCGAGCGCGCCCGCACGACCTTGATCCGCGTTGAGCATCAGGTCGGCAAGACCGGCAAGGTCACGCCCCGCGCAGTCATGGAGCCCGTCCTCCTCGCGGGCACCACCGTCCAGCACGCGACGCTGCACAACTACGGGCGCCTGCGCCAGCTCCCGATCAACCCCGACGATCCCGCGGGCGAAACCGCGCACCTGTGCGTGGGCGACACGGTCTTCGTCGAAAAGGCCGGCGAGATCATCCCTCAGGTCGTCGGCATCGCGCTCGACAAGCGCCCCGCGGGCGCCAAGAAAGTTCTCCCCCCCACGCGGTGCCCGGAGTGCGAGGGCGAGCTCGAGCCCGACCCGCCCGAGAGCGTCGACGAACCCACGCTCGAAACTTCCCGGCGCTGCATCAACCCCGAGTGCCCCGCGCAGGTGCGCGAAAAACTTATCTGGTTCGCGGGCCGGCGACAGATGGACATTGAGGGCTTGGGCGAGAAAACGATCGACCTGCTCCGCGAGCACGGCCTGCCCTTGAGCTCATTCGCCGACATCTTCAGGCTCCACGAGCATGCCGAGAAACTCGCCGAGCTGCCCGGCATGGGTGAGAAGAAGGTTGCGAACCTGCTGGCGGGGATCGAGGCCGCGCGGTCACGGGGCCTTGCGCGGCTGCTCTCGGGCATGGGCATCCGGCACGTCGGCGAGTCGACGGCGCGCTCGCTTGCGCGGCTCTTCAAGGATCTGGACGCGCTGCTCGCCGCGCCCGTGGACGCGCTGATGCCCAAGGCGCTCAGCAAGGACCGCGCCGCCGCGCTGGGCCTGCCCGAAGATCCGAAGGACCGCCCCGAGACTGGACTGGGCAAAGACTCGGCGCCGGTGGTGCACGCATACCTGCACTCGGCCCGCGCGAAGAAGACCTTCGCCGACTTGGTGGCGCTCGGGATCGACATGACCAGCCGCGAGTGGGCGCCGCCGACCGAGCGCAAGGCCGACGGCCCGCTCGCCGGCCAGACCGTCGTGCTCACGGGCACGCTCGAGCGTTTCGAGCGCGACGCACTCTCGCGGCATCTCGAGACGCTGGGCGCGAAGGTCACCGGGTCGGTCTCCAAGAACACCACGCTGGTGATCGCGGGCGAGAAGGCCGGCTCCAAGCTCGAGAAGGCGCGGGAGCTGGGCATCACAGTCTGGGACGAGGCGACGATGCTCGCCAAACTCGCGGGCCAGCTGCCGGGGGCCTGAGCGGAGTACGCTCTTCGCAGCTATGCACAACGTCGAGTTCAAGGCCGAGCTGCGGGACCTGCCACTGGCGCGGACGATCGTCCGGTCGCTCGGCGCCCGCTTCATCGTCCGCATGAACCAGACCGATACCTACTTCAAGACCCCCACCGGCCGGCTCAAGCGCCGGGAGTGCGAGGGCGAACCGACCGAGTACATCCACTACGAACGCGCCGATCGGTTGCTGCCCAAGCTCAGCCATTTCACGATCTACTCCGAGGACCGCTTCCGCGAGGTCTTCGGCACCGAGCCCATGCACGTTTGGCTCACCGTCCGCAAGTCGCGCGAGCTGTTCATGCTCGGCAACGTCCGGATCCACCTCGACGAGGTCGACACGCTCGGCAACTTCGTCGAGTTCGAAGCCCTGGTCAGCCCAGACCACACCGTGCCGACGTGCCACCGCGCGATCGCGGAGCTGCGCGAGAAACTCGGCCCCGTGCTCGGCGAGCCGATCGCGGTGGGCTACTCCGATCTGCTCGAGCGCGCCAACGCCCGCGACTGACAGGCTGGGATCAGACCCAAACCTGCATAATCAGGTTGGGCTCTTTGATCTTGCCCTGCCACTCGCCGATCGAGGTCGTGACGAACTTGACCTCGTACTGCGGGTGCGCGTCGAGCCACTCGTTGATCTGGCGGTCGAGGTAGTCAAGGCTCTCGGAGTTGAGCTTGCAGTGGAAGCTCTTGACGTGGATCGCGCCGGTGCCCGTGGTGTTGGGCTTGCGCTTCCACGCGTCCTCGTGCCGGCCGACGTTCGCGCCCAGGCGCTGCTCGTTCAGCACGATCTTTGTGCCCGCGATCGCCTGCCCCGCGACGGGCCCATGGTCGCTGGCCTGAGCGGGGGCCTGGGCGGGGTGCGGAGTTGAACTGTGGCCCGTCCCGCCGCCACCAAGACCACCCCCACCACCATGCACGATCTGCTCCGGTGAACGCACGGCCTTCGTCTCGCGAACGCCCATCGAACACCTCCAGAGCGCCAGCACCCCACAACCCCACAACCCACCATCCCCCAACGTCGCCCACCGTCCTCGGCAATCAGGCTGGCACAAATCCAGACTACCAAGTCCGGAGACGCTTGTCGAGTCCGCAGGTTCAGTTACAGCGCGGACGACGTGAACAGCCAGCGCCCGTCCGGGGTCGCGCGGCCCTGCCAGCGGGCTCGTCGGCCAGCCAGCTCGCCGACGATCTCGATCCGGTCCGGACGCTCATCGAGGAGCTCGACCTCGCCCGCCGCGACGCGCGTCACGTGCCCGCGGTTGTTGGACACGGGGCCTTCGTAGTGCAGATAGATGCGCCGATGATCAGGCAGCGACTCCGCCGGGAACTCGGGGGCATGATCGGGGCGAACCAATACGCGGAAGGTGCGGAGCGCCGACGCACCCGAGCCGGGCCGTTCGAGCATCCAGTCAAAGTGCCAGGAGCCCTCGGGCAGCTCGTGGCGAAGCAGGACCATCCGGGCCTGAGGCGCCGGACTGGAAGGGCGGTCTTGGTCACTACTCAGCACGGCGGACGGTATCCGAGCCGCGAGCGCTCTTAGGCGCGGTTCTGGCTTGCGGTTCTGGCTCGCGGTTCTGGCTCGCGGTTCTCGCCCGCGAACCGATTCTGCCGATACGATGCTGTCGGGGTGGAGCAACGCGAGTGGGTCTTTGCGGGCCGATCGGGGCCTGCCGGAGAATCGACGTCATGACGAGCCAGCGGCGGAACGTGTTGGGTGGAGGTCTGGGTGCGATCGCGGCCTCGGCGGTCATCATTTCGGCGCTGACCGGCTGCGGCTCGGGACCGCGCCCGCTGCCGACCGTCAAGGACACCGCGATGCACTGGTACAGCGTCGAGAACTGGCCCAACGCCCGCGGCGATCTTGAGGAGTATCTCTCCCGCAAGCCCGACGACCTCGACATGCGCGTGCTCTACGGCAACACGCTGCTCGAGATGAACGAGCCCCTCCGCGCCAAGGAAGAGTTCCAGAAGGTCTTTGACTTCAACCCCGCCAACGAGGGCGCCGTCGAGGGCCTCGCCCGCGCGATGCTCGGCGGAAACGAGCGCGACGCGCTGATCGAGTTCCTCAACCGCCGGATCGCCGACCGCGGAACCGTGGGCGACTACCTCCGCCTCGGGCGCTTTGCCGCGGAGATCGGCCACGCTGACGACGCGCAGGAAGCCTTGTTGACCGCCGCGCGGCTCGACCGCGGCACGACCATCGCGCCGCAGCTTGCCCTGGCAGACTTCTACAAGTCGGTCAACGACCAGAAGAGCGAAGCGCGCCGGCTCCGCATGGCGCTGTACATCGAGCCCAACAATCAGCGGATCCGTCAGCGCCTGGCCGACCTCGGCGAAGTCGTCGGCCCCAGCATCCCGATGCGCCCGGCCGAGGCCCAGTAAACCCAGCCCACGACCGCCCGTCCGAGAATCGGCCCGCAGGCGCGATCCAAGCGGTCCTTGACTCGGCCGAGGTCATTCCTACGCTTCATCCGGATAAACGAATGAAGCGAGTCGACCAGACATCCTCACTGGCTGAGCGGTTGGCGCTGTTGAGCGAGCCAACGCGGCTGCGCATCCTGCGGCTTCTCGAGGCCGAGGAATTGGCCGTGGGCGAGCTGGCGCGGGTGGTTCAGCTGCCTCAGTCGACGGTCAGTCGGCACCTGAAGTTGCTGGCTGAGCCGCCGTCGGGCGCGGGCGAGGCGTGGGTGACCCGGCGCAACGTCGGGACCGCGGCGTACTACCGGCTGCTGCTTGACGATCTGCCCCCCGCGAATCTCTCGCTCTGGCTCACGATCCGTGCGCAGCTCCCGGGGGGCCCGGAGCACGAGGAAGACCAGCGGCGCCTGCGGGCGGTGGTCGCCGAGAGGCGGACCGACAGCGCGGCGTTCTTCGGGCGCGTGGCGGGCGAGTGGGATCAGGTGCGCTCGGAGCTCTTCGGGCAGCGCTTCACGCCGTTGGCGTTTCTGTCGTTCCTGCCCCGTGACTGGACGGTCGCGGACCTTGGCTGCGGCACGGGGAACGCGGCGGAGTTTCTGGCGCCCGTGGTGCGCAAGGTGTACGCGGTCGATCGCTCCGAGCCCATGCTCGACGCCGCGCGGCGCCGGCTTGAGGGTCGGAGCAACGTCGAGTTTGTCGCGGGCGATCTCGCGAAGCTGCCGATCGCCTCGGCGAGCGTCGACGCGGCGGTCTGCCTGCTCGTTCTGCACCACTTGGACGAGCCGATGCCGGCTGTGCGCGAGATGAGGCGGATCCTGCGGGCGCAGAGCCCTTCGGGCACGCCCTCGGGCTCGCTGCTGCTGGTCGACATGGTCGCGCACGACCGCGAGGACTATCGGCGGACGATGGGCCACCGGCATCTGGGCTTCGGGCGCGAGGCGCTCACCAAGATGCTGCACGAGGTCGGCTTTGTCGACGTCACGTACCACGAGCTTGCGCCCGAGCCCGACGCGAAGGGCCCGGGTTTGTTTGTCTGCACGGCGCGATTGCCCGAGAGCACGCCGGGCCACTGAGTCCGCGGCTGATTGACGGACCATCACCCACCGAACACCGAAGAACGCCGAACGATTTTCCTGAGGAGCTTGGATCTCATGACGACCGCGACGAACACGACGAATCCGCAGCACGCCGCCGCGACCTATCACACGCAGGAGGACGTGCTCAAGGGCCTGTTGAACAAGCCGGGGACCAAGCCGTTTGACTTCAAGGTGCGGGATCTGGGCCTGGCGGAGCTGGGGCGCAAGGAGATCCGCCTCGCGGAGCACGAGATGCCGGGGCTGATGGCGCTGCGCGAGCGCTACCGCGGCCAGAAGCCTCTGGCGGGCGCGCGGATCGCGGGCTCGCTGCACATGACGGTGCAGACGGCGGTGCTGATCGAGACGCTGGTGGAGCTGGGTGCGCAGGTGCGCTGGGCGTCGTGCAATATCTTCAGCACGCAGGACACCGCGGCCGCGGCTGTGGTTGTGGGCAAGGACGGGACCGTCCGCGAGCCCAAGGGCGTGCCCGTGTTCGCCTGGAAGGGCGAGACGCTCGAGGAATACTGGTGGTGCACGGAGCAGATCTTCAAGTTCACCAACGAGGCCGGGAACATCGTCGGCCCGAACCTGCTGCTGGACGACGGCGGCGACGCGACGCTGCTCGTCCACAAGGGCGCGGAGTTTGAGAAGGCCGGCGTGGTGCCCGCGTTCAACGCCGCGACCGAGAGCGAGGAATGGGGCGTGATCCTGAGCGTGCTGCGCGATTCGCTCAAGCGCTCGCCGGGCTACTTCACCAAGCTGCTCAGCGGCATCAAGGGCGTCAGCGAAGAAACGACCACGGGCGTGCACCGGCTCTATGACATGGCCAAGAAGGGCCAGCTCGCGTTCCCGGCGATCAACGTCAACGACAGCGCGACCAAGAGCAAGTTCGACAACCTCTACGGCTGCCGGCACTCGCTGGTGGACGGGCTCAACCGCGCGACGGACGTGATGCTCTCGGGCAAGGTCGCGGTGGTGCTGGGCTATGGCGACGTGGGCAAGGGCTGCTGCCAGGCGCTGCGGGGCCAAGGCTGCCGCGTGATCGTGACGGAGATCGACCCGATCAACGCGCTGCAGGCCGCGATGGAGGGGTATCAGGTCACGCTGCTGGACGACGTGGTCGAGAGCGCGGACATCTTCATCACGACGACGGGCAACAAGAACGTCATCACGCTCGCCGAGATGAAGCGGATGAAGGACAAGGCGATCGTGGCGAACATCGGCCACTTCGACAACGAGATTGACATGGCGGCGCTGTACGCCGGGACGCGCGACGGCAGCATCCGCCGTGTGAACATCAAGGCGCAGTACGACGAGTTCGAGTTCCCCGGGACCGGGCGCAGCATCCTGGTGCTGGCCGAGGGCCGGCTGATGAATCTGGGCTGCGCGACGGGCCACCCCAGCTTCGTGATGAGCGCCTCGTTCACCAACCAGACGATCGCGCAGCTGGACCTCTGGCTCAACGCGAACAACAAGCCGACGCTCTCGGGGCACCGCTACGAGACGGGCAAGGTCTACACGCTGCCCAAGCGCCTGGACGAGGAAGTCGCGCGGCTGCACCTGGCCAAGCTGGGCGTGAAGCTCACGAAGCTGAGCCCGGAGCAGGCCGAGTACATCGGCGTCTCGGTCGATGGCCCGTACAAGGCCGACCACTACCGCTATTGAACCGTCCGACGTTTCACCCTGCCTCGACGGCCTCTGACTGACGGCCCGCGCGGGCCCGTGCCGATACTCTCGCACGGGCAACCGCTCAGGGTTCGGAGACTCACCGCATGAAAACGCTCATCAAGCTGATCCTCGTCGTCGTCCTGCTCGCGGTCGCGGGCGTGCTGCTGGGGCTGGTCTACGTCGACCGCATCGCCAAGGCCGGCATCGAAAAGGGCGGCACCTTCGCCCTGGGCGTGCCGACGACGCTCAACTCCGCGAGCGTCGGCGTCTTCACGGGCGAGTTCGGTATGTCCAAGCTCGCGGTCGCCAATCCCGCGGGCTTCAAGGAGCCCAGCCTCCTCGCGCTGGGTGAGGGCGACGTCAAAGTCTCGCTGCCCACGCTGCAGCAGGACGTCATCGAGCTGCCCCTGCTCAAGCTCGACGGCATTGCGATGGCCCTCGAGCGCGGCGACAAGGGCTCCAACGTCGGCGTCATTCTCGCCAACCTCAAGCGCTTTGAGACCGGCGAAGGCGCACCCAAGGACCAGCCCAAGGACTCGGCGCCCGGCAAGAAGTTTGTCATCAAGGAAGTCGACATCCGCAACGTCGAGGTCAAGCTCGCGATCGCCGGGCTCTCGCTGCCGACGATCAAGATCGACCAGATCCCGCTCAAGAACATCGGCACCGCGGGCGAGCCCGTCGACCTGCCCACGGTGATCTCGATCATCTTCAAGGCAATCGTCCAGACCGCGACGCAGATCGCCGGGCCCGCGCTGCCGGGCGACGTGCTGGGCGAGCTGCAGAACGGGCTGGGCTCGCTCAAGAGCCTCGAGTCGCTGGGGGTGTCGATCACCGCCGACTTCGGCAAGGCCGCGCAGGACTTCCAGCAGCAGGTCGCGGGCCAGCTCGAGAAGGCCGGCGAACAGCTCAAGCAGGGCGTCGACGACGCCGCGAAGAAGCTGCAGGAGGGCCTCGGGGGCCTTCTCGGCGGCGACAAGAACAAGAAGTGAACCCGGCCTTCCCTCTCACGCACCCCACGACGTACACGAGGCGACATGAAGAAGGTCCTGCTCTACTCGATGCTGCTCGTTGCGGGCCTGGTGCTCTCGCAGATCCTCCCCGGGATGCTGGGCGAGGTCGCGGACACCTATGGCACGGGCGTGCGCTGGCTCACGCTGATCGCGCTCGCGTTCATCATGATCCACGTCGGGTACGAGTTTGACATCGACAAGTCCAACGTGCGTCAGTACGGGTGGGACTATGTCGTCGCCGCGACGGCCGCGGCATTCCCGTGGATCTTCGTTGCGATCTATTTCGTCTTCGTGCTGTTGCCCAGCGACCACTGGGGCAGCTGGTACGCGTGGAAGGAGAACCTGCTCGCCTCACGGTTCGCGGCGCCCACGAGCGCGGGCGTGCTCTTCTCGATGCTCGCCGCGGCGGGCCTCGCGGGCACGTGGCTCTTCCGCAAGGCGCGGATCCTGGCGATCTTCGACGACCTGGACACTGTGCTGCTGATGATCCCGCTGAAGATGATGATGGTCGGCGTGCGCTGGCAGCTGGCGGTCATCGTCCTCATCATGGCCGTCCAGATCTGGATCGCGTGGAAGTACCTGCACACCTGGAAACTCAGCCTGCGCTGGCCGGCGGTGCTGATCTACTCGGTCGTCATCGTGGGCATCTGCGAGAGCATCCACGCCGGCAGCCTGCTGATCGACGCCAAGGTGCCGATCCATCTCGAAGTGCTGCTGCCCGCGTTCGTGCTGGGGTGCCTCATTCGCCGGCCCGGCGGAGGCGAAGCCAACGTCCACGACGACGTCCTCGGTCACGACTCGCCCGGTGAGCGCCTCGCCTCGACGATCGTCTCCGCAGCGTTCATGCTGCTCGTCGGCCTCTCGATGCCCGCCGTGCTGGGCGCGAGCGCGCCCGCCGCCGGCACCGATGCCGCGACGGTTGCGGCAACAACCGCCGCCACCACCACCGCGAGCGAAGGCTACGCGTTCCTCTCGACCCACACGCCCGAGATGGGCTGGGGCACCATCGCGATGCACGTGCTGATCGTGACGGTGATCTCCAACCTCGGCAAGATGTTCCCGGCGCTGTGCTATCGGCGCGAGGCGCCGCTCAAGACGCGACTGGCGCTGGCGATCGGCATGTGGCCGCGCGGCGAGGTAGGCGCGGGCGTGCTGGTCGTCTCGCTGTCCTACGGCATCGGCGGGCCGATCGTCACGATCGCGATGCTCTCGCTCGCGCTCAACCTGCTCTGCACGGGCCTGTTCATCGTCGTCATCAAGAAGCTCCTGGGCGCCGAGCTGAATTCTCCAGGCCCCGCGCCCACCGCGCACTGACACGCACACCTTTCCACGCCTCGCACGCGCCATGCGGATCGCCGATCTCTTCAAACTCCAGCCCACGACGTTCTCATTCGAGTTCTTCCCGCCCAAGAGCGAGCAGGCCGCGGGAGATCTCTTCGCCGCGATCGCCGACCTTGCGCCCCTGAAGCCGTCGTTCGTGAGCGTGACCTACGGCGCGGGTGGCTCGACGCGCGAGCTGACGCACGCGCTCGTGACGCGACTGCGCCGCGAAACGCCCCTGAACCCGATGCCTCACCTCACGTGCGTGGGACACACCGAGGCCGAGATCGCCTCGATCCTCGAGCGATATGCCCAGGCCGGCATCGTGAACATCATGGCGCTGCGGGGCGATCGGCCCAAGGACACGCCCGCCGGCACCGACCCGTTCGGCGCGTTCAAGCACGCGACCGCGCTCGTCGCGTTCATCCGCGCGTTCAACGAGCGCCACCGCTCGAGCGCGTGGCCCGGCTTCAGCATCGGTGTCGCGGGCTATCCCGAGGGCCACCCCGAAACCCCCAACCGCCTCCGCGAGATCGAGCATCTCAAGGCCAAGGTCGAGGCGGGCGCAGACTTCATCGTCACGCAGCTGTTCTTCGACAACCGCGACTTCTACGACTTCCGCGACCGCTGCGCGCTGGCGGGCGTGCGGGTGCCGATGCTCGCGGGGATCATGCCCGTGACGAGCCGCGCGGGCATGCAGCGCATGGCGGACCTGGCGCTGGGCGCGAGGTTCCCTGCGCCCCTGATCCGCGCGCTCAACCGCGCGGGCGACGATTCGGCCTTCCAGCGGGTGGGCGTGCACTGGGCCACCGAGCAGTGCCGCGACCTGCTCGACCATTCCGTCGCGGGCCTGCACTTCTACACGCTCAACCGCTCGAGCGCGACGCGCGATGTCTACGCGACGCTGGGCGTCAAGGACTCGGCAGGCCTGCTGCGCTAACCCTGGCGCACCTCACCCACAACCCCACCCACAACCCCACCCACGACCTCGCCCACACGCCGATCGAAGCGCACACCCGACTCCGGCGGGAACATCGCCAGCCCCTCGGCCCGCAGGCCGGGAGCAACGTCGCGCACATAGCGCTCCAGCGCCTCGCGCGAGGCAAACTCGTATCGAACTTCCACCTTGACGCCGGTCTCGCCGGACTGCGCGTCGAGCCTGAGCACGCGCGCGCCGAGCGCGCCGCCGTGCACGACGGCTTGGGCGTGCCCGCCCAGGATCCAACTCACATAGCGCTCCCGCGTGGGCTCGTCGGGCAGCGTGGCGGTGACGGTGTACGCGATGGTCATGGGCGGGGCTCCGGGAAAGGCTTGGGCGGTCGTGCAGACGCGAGCTTATTGGTCTCAGCGGACGATCGCCAAGCGGGCACCAGCACCCCGGGGGCCCTATCTTCTTCCGAACACCCGCTGGATTTCCGCACGGAGCGCGGCAATGCGGGGGCTGGCCGGGCGTTGTGCTCGCAGGAAGGGCCTCGTGGAACGATCCGAATCTCAACCGGGTTCGACACGGGGCTCGCCCGCGGAAGGCGACGTGGGGCCGCGCCTTGCTCCAATTCTGGAGCGGGCGGCCGCGGGCGACGAACAGGCGTGGCAGGAACTTCTCCGGCTGTATTCCCGTCGCGTCTTTGCCATGGCTCGCAGCCGGCTCGGGAATTCTGACTTGGCCGAGGAGATCACCCAATCCGTCTTTGCGACGATCGCGACCAAGCTGGTCTCGCGCGACGGCGAGGTGACCGGCTACGTCGAGCAGGGTCGGTTCGAGGCGTGGCTCTTCCGCGTGACGATGAACCGCGTGCGCGACGAGGTCCGCCGCTCGCGTCGGCGCGCCGTCGCGACCGAGCCCGAGACGCTCGACACCGCACGCACTGCGCCCGAGGGCTCGCCGCAGGGCGCGCCCGCCGACGCCCTGAGCGCGCTGCGCGAAGCGATGGCGACGCTGAGCGAATCCGACCGCGAAGTCATCGAGCTCCGCCACCACGCGGGGCTTTCGTTCAAGCAAATCGCCGAGCTGGTCAACGAGCCTCTCGGCACACTCCTTGCCCGGCACCACCGGGCGCTCCGCAAGCTCAAGTCCGCGATGGGCCGGGACCCGCTCGCGGACGACGCCTCGCCCGCCTCTGCGACGGAGGTTCTCGAATCATGACGACCAACCCTTCTGAGCTTCACACGCACGACCTTCCCGCGGACCTGCGTTCGCTCGATGCGGCGCTCGCCTCGCTCGCCGAGGCCGACCGAGCCGCCGCGCCGGCCGATCTCGAGGCCCGCGTGTTCGCCGCGACGCGTGAGTCGCTGATCCCCGCGCCGCTGCCGATCACCCACTCAGGCCAGCCGGGCCGAGTGAGCACGCGGTTCTTCACGCCGATGCGTCTGGCGGCGGGCCTTGCGCTCGCGGCGTCGCTCGGCGCCGCGATCCTTGCCTCGCGCTCGGGTCCCGCGATGTCCACGCACACCGACCCCATCATCGCCCAGCAGCCCGCGCTGTCCGCCGACTCGCTCGACACGCTCTTTGCGATCGCCAAGGGCAGCGACGACGCGATCGGCACGGAGATCGACCTGATCGCCGCGGATGCCGACGTGTTCAGCTCCAACCTTTCGCCGATCTCGTGGTCGCTGGACGAGGGCGCGACCAGCTCGATGTGAGCTCTCGATGTGACCTGACGAATCTTCGCCCGCGCCGCCGCGGGCCCGCGCTGGAGACTGCCATGCTCAACCGACTCACCACCTCCACCACCATCGCTTCCCTCGCGGCGCTCGCGCTCATCGCGGGCTCGACGCTCGCGTTCCAGCCCGAGCAGACTCCCGCGCCGACGGATGCGCGGCCCGCTGGACGTGCGCCGTTGCCCCCGCCCCCGCCGGGCGCTCTCGACCGCGAGTCGCTCCGCGAGCGGCTCTCGCGCCGGCTCGAAGAGAACGAACGCTCGCAGCAGCGCCTGCGCGAAGCGATCGAGAAGCTCGATGCGGGCGAGGACCCGCGCGCCGTTGTTGACGGCATGGGCCAGAGCTTCCGCGAACGCGTCAACGATCGGATGGGCGAACTGCGCGAGCGCGGTCCCCGCGGCCCGCGCGGCGGCCCCGAAGGCCAGCCCGGGCCCGACGGCCCACCCGGCCCCAACAACGACCGCGGGCCCCGCGGCCCCGAGGGCACGATGGCGCTGCTTCGCGAGTTCGCGCCCAATCTCGCCGACCGCGTCGAAGAGATGCGCCGCGTCGATCCCCAGTTCTCTGACCGCATGATTGAACGCTTCGCGGGCAGCCTGCGCGATCTGGCCGCGTCACGCCAGCGTGATGCCGAGGGCTTCGCGCTGCGTCTGGCGGAAGTCGAGGCGGGTCTCGACACGCTCGAAGCGGTCCGAGGCGTTCGCGATGACATCATGACGCCCGGCGCGTCGGGCGCGAGCGCCGAGCGCATCAGCTCGCTCAAGGGTGCGATCGCGAAGCAGCTTGACGCGCGGGCCGCGGTTCAGAAGCGCGAGGTCGAGGTGCTGGCCCAGCGCATCGAGCGAGTCCGTGCGGAGATGGACAAGCAGTCAGCGGAGCGTGACAAGGTGATTGAGGAGCGCGCGGGCGAGATCGTCCGCTTCCTGGAAAAGCTCCGCGACAACCCGAACGCGATGAACCCGCAGCGCCCGGGGCGTGATGGCAAGCCGCGCGGCGAAGGCAAGGGGCGTCCCGACGCGGCGCCGAGCACGCCCGCGACTCCCGCCCCAAAGCCGTAATCGTCGGTAGCGTGCCTTAGGACACGATCGAACCGGGCTCGATCTCGCTCCGAGGCGAAAGGACGATCACCTTGCGGTTGGGCGAGTCCTTGCCCGCGTTGCTCGCCGCGAGCAGCATGCCGCGTGATTCCTCACCGCGGATCACCCGCGGCGCGAGGTTCGCCACGATCACGATGCTCGTCCCGATCAGCTGCTCGGGCGTGTAGTGCTCCTTGATCCCCGCGCAGATCTGCCGAGGCGTCCCCGAGCCGTCGTCGAGCGTCAGCTTCCACAACCGGTCGGCCGAAGGATGCGGCACGCACGCGACGATCTTCGCCACGCGCAGATCCACCTTCGCGAATTCCTCGAATGTGATCGTCGGCTTGGGCTGCGGCTCGCCACTCTGAGCGGCCGGGGTCGTGGCGGCCGGAGTGCTGGCAGTGTTCGGCGCGGCGGGCTGGCTCGGGCTGGTCGACATGACGCGAAACTCCACGCCCACCCCGGGTGCAGAACTTCCATCGCTCAAACTCGCGGCAAATATAGCGCCTCAGCGCTCGACCCACGCGGCCCCGCGCCACACGGGCCTCGACACGTCCGCCCCCAGCGTGGGCGCCACATCTGCCGCGTCCAGATCTCGCAGCGGCTCGCCCCGATCCATCAGAAACTGCGAGGCCCAGGTCCGCGGCAGCGTCCCCAGCATCACCGACTCAAAGCGAAGCTGCGCCACCAGCTGCCCGCGGGTGATCTTCGGGCCCATCGCCCCCGCGCACGCCGGGCAGATCTCGACCGTGCCCGCACCGCGCTTGATGACCTTCTGCCCTTGGCACCGCGGGCAGGGCCAGAGCTGCGCCTCGCGGCGGAGGGTCTGGAGCGTCGCGCGAGAGCCCGAGTCCGTCAGCGAACGGTTGAAGCGCCGGAGGATCGCCGCGACGGACTCATCGTCGAGCAGCCGTCGCGCGAGCAGTCCTTGCCCCGCGCGTACAGCGCCGACGGCGAGCGCCGCGCGATAGCCCGCGGTCTCGCCCAGCTCCGCGTCGGGTGCAACATCGGGCCTCAGTGTGCCCGTGCGGTCGACCGCGCGGGCCATTGCCACGAGCCACCGCCGCTCGCGCTCAAGGCCGGTCATCTCCGCGGCCGCGAGCGCCGCGCTGACGGCCGTGCGGCTCCCCTCGGGCGTGCCCGCGCGAACACCCAGATCGAAGCTCAGCGCGAGCAGACGCTGCGCGAGGCGTGTCGCCGCGGGCGAGCCCGATTCGTCGGCGACGTCTTCGCCCAGCTCCAGATACAGCTCAGGTCGCGCGGGATCGAGCGCGCCCAAACGCTCCGCCCAGCGCGCCGCGAGCTCGCGGTCGGCGTCGCGCTCGGTCGTCTGCGGCTGTGCCCCAGCCGCGGCGAGCACGCCGGCGAGCAGACCCGCGACCAGCACGCGGACCAGCACGCGGACCAGCGAACGCGCGATTGAACGATGCATGGGAGCGGATCGCGTGATCATGGCGCGGGGCTCCGATCCCAGCGGATGAGCCAGAGCCGCACGGCCGCTCGCTCGCCGGCTTCGAGTTGCTCGGCGATGTGCCGGGCGCTGCGACGCCGTTCGGCAAGCTCCGCGAGGACCGTTCGCACGTCGCTGAGTTTCTCGGGCCGGGCCGACGCAGTCAGGATCGCCGAGAGTTCAACCGCCGTCACCTGCTCCGCGGCAAATCGCTGCGCGGGGCCCGCCGCGAGCGTGAGCCGGCCGGCGTGGCGCCTGAAAACCTCGCCCGCCGTGGGCGTAAAGCCCGCGGGCGCGACCGTGCGCCTCACCGACTCACTCAGCCGCTCTCGCAGCGCTCGCGCCGCGAGGTCCGCCTCGATGCTCTGGTCCGGTTCCTCCGCTGACCTGGCCCTGCGCTGATATGACGCGGACAGCGCCACGGAGGCCCACTGCGTCGCCGCGGCCTCGGAGCCCGAGGCCAGCGTCTCGAGCATCCGCGTCACCAGCTCGCGCCTGACGATCAGCCGCCAGCTCGGGCTCGTCGGGCCCGGCAGGGTCACGCCGGTCAGCTTGGCGAGCACCCGGGTATTCTCGACCGTCGGCGGGATTTCGTTCGCGATCGCAAGCACCGCGTGCACCATCACGGGCTTGCCAAAGTTGGCCTCGACGTACAGCCGCGCCGCGTCGCGCACCTGCACGGGCGAGCCGCGGAAGGCTTCGCCCGCGAGGATCGACGCCTCCAACGGCCCGATGCGATCGCTCGAAAACTCCTTGAGCTTCGCGAGCCGCTCGCCCGGATTCTGCCCCGCCGCGAGATACGCGCGCGACCACGCCTCATCGCCCGCGGGCGTCTCGAACATGGGCGTCGAATCCGCGGGGGGCTCGTCGGGCACCTCGGGAGCCTTGGGCGGCTTATCGAGCAGCGCCTTGGCTTCCGTCAATCGTCCGGCATCGATGAGGTGCGCCGCGTCGGCAAGGCGCGCGATCATCGCCGCACGCACGAGTGCCGCGCCGGGCAAGCGGGCCGCGACACCCTCGGGTGCGTTCGAGAGCGCCGCGCGGGCGGCTTCGCTCCACGCGTCCTGCGCCGCGGTGCGGTCGTCGGCCTTGACCTCGCCCCAGATCGTCGCGAACCCCTCTCGCACGCGCGAGCGCTGCTCGGGCCCGCCCATCGCGGGGAGCACCATCGCACCGGTCGTGCCCGCGAGCAGCTTGCCGTCGACGATCGCGGTCGTCACCGCCCAAAGCACGGGCGCGGGGATGGTTTCACCCGCGAGGCTTCGAAGCAGCCAGCGAGAGCTCTCGCCCGCGGCCGACCAGTTCAGGCTCGACGCAAGCGACCGCAGCACCGCCGCGGTGCGCGGGCTCGATGCCGCGGAAGGGCCCGCCGAGGCGATGTTCTCGATCGCGCCGAGCACGAGCCGCGCCTGTCCGTCGGCGTCCCCCTCGGTCGCCGCGAGCGCGCACGCGCGCCAGGCCTCCCACGCCTGCGCGACGCTCGCGGAAGTGGCCTCTTCGCGCAGGCCGACGCTCAGCGACGTTCGCACCCAGACCATCGCCGCGGACGCACCCGCGCCGAAGGAGCCATCGGCGCGCGCAAGCTGCTCGGCCCACGGGCGCGCGGTCGCCGAGCGCACACGCAGCCCGACGCCCCCGCCGGGATCCCCCTCGCGCGTGAGCCGGTTGACCATCCCCGCCGCCCAACCCGCGGCGAGGACGCGCATCGGATCCGCGCTCAGCGACGCGGGATCAAGCGACTCAGCCATCGCATCGATCAACGCGGCGCCGCCGTTGCCCGCGCGCGCGAGCCGGAAGACCACATCGATGAACCGCGTCTGCGCCGCGACACGCTCGTCGGCGCGCCAGAACGCCCACGACCGCGCGAGGCTTCCGCCCGGGCGAACCATCGCCGAGGCCTTCACCACGGCGTCATCGGGGCTGATGGCCGAGCCCACGATCAACTGCTCAAGCTCGGCGAGCACGGCCTCATTCGTCTCGTGAGGCGGCAATGGCGGGATCACGCCCGAAGCCGCGGGGGCCGAAGCTTGCGCGCTCGCAGCCGCGCTGACTTCCGTCGCGCCCATCGTCGCCGGAGCGGTGCCGTCGGTCGTGGGCGTGACGGTGCCGAGCGCGTCGGTGCCGGTCGTTCCAGTGTTCGCGCCCGACGCGACGTTCGGCGCTGGCGCGCCGGGCAGCCCTGCCGGGAGTGGCGGTGCGGGCTTGCGGAGCAGCATCGCCAGCGCGCCCAGGACCGCGCCGAAGACCACCAGCCCGACCAGCAGCATGATCACCGCGTGCCGGCCCGTTGAATCGCGCTCGACGACCACGGGCGTCAGACCCTCGCGCACGATCTCCACCGGCGCGGGCAGAACCACGCTGGGCCCAGCCAACGAAGCGCCTCGGGGTTCGGTAGTCGCACTTCGCGTGGGCGCCCAGATCTCGACGGGCTCGCTCACCCGCGTGCCCGACTCGGGCGTGGACGCGGGAATCGGCGCGGAAAGATCAACGTGCTGCTGCGCGCCGCCCGCGAGAGCCCACTCGCGCAGCGCGGGGTCTTCAAGCTGCGCCGCCGCGGCATGCAGTGCCATCCGCAGATCATCCGCCTCGGGCGTCAGCGCCTGCGGATGCAGATTCACCACTTCCAGCCGCGCCGCGAGCCGCGATTCGAGCACGCGCCTCAGCGCTTCGGGCTCGCGGGCGGCCTCGGCAAAGTCCGCAGGACGCAGGCCCAGAAGCTCCAGAGGCGCGATCGACTCGCTGCCCAGAAACTGCCTCGCGATCGGGCGCAGCTCGCTCATGCGCCGCCGCCTTTCGCCCCGCCCCCACCTCCGCCCGCGGGCGCAACGTCCGGGCTTGTGTCCTGCCCGGTGCGCTTGCGGATGGCCTGATCGAGCTCGGCGAGCTTTTCGCCCCACGGCGGCGGACCGAACGACGGATACAGCAGCCGGTGCTGCCTCATCGCGATCACCGCGGCGTTGCCGTCGCTCGCCGCTTCGAGCCGCATCGCGTTGTACCGCGCCTCGAACCACGCCGGCTCCGACGCGACCAGCGCCGACGAGAGCCGCTTCCACGCATCGAGCGCAAGCGCCTGCTGTCCGGCGGCCTCGGCGTTCTCCGCGAGCCTCTTGAGCCCCGCGGCCGTCGCGCGCCCTCGCGCCACAAGATCCTGATCGATCGCGAGCGCCAGCTCGCGCAGCTCGCGACCTGCGCCGTGAGCGTTGACCAGATCCGTCGCCGCGCGGGCGGTCGCGTCGCGCACGCCATCGAGCCCGTCGTTCGCGGGCGCCGCATCGCCCGTGGGCTTGGGCGCCGATTCGATCAGCCGCTTGCCGACCGCGACGAGCCTCTCAAGCCGTGGCTTGCTCTCGGGCTCGCGTGCGAGGCGATCGACCGCGGAGGCCCAGAGCGCCCGCCGCGCGAGAGGCTCGAACACACCCCGCCCGGGCTGCGCCGCCGAGGCGATCACCGCGCCCAGACGCTCGGCGCCCGCCCAGTCATCGCGCGCGAGCGCGATCCGCAAACGCCAGAACGCCATCTCCGCGCCGATCGACTCAAGACTGATCGCGTGGACGCGCGCGACCGACTCGATCTCAGCAAGGTGCGATTCGGCACGCGCGGTGTCCGGGCTCGAGAGCGCCAGCTGCGCCTCCGCCGCCTGGCGCGAGCGCACAATGAACCGCTCGGCCGCCTCGCGCGAGGGCATCACGCCCGGCGCGCCCAGCGCCTCTTCGCGCTCGCGATCAAGCACACTGACAACAACTTCAAGGAACCGCACCGCGGCAAACTCACGCTGCGCCGCGGGCGACGCGCGATAGAGCCGGTACAGCACCACCGCCGCCTGCCTGCGCGATGCGGCGTACACGGGCGACTGGCGCTCCACGCCCAGCAGAATCGTCAGCGCCTGCTCATCGCCGATCAGCCCGCCCGTGCGAGGCCTTAGCAGCAGCCGCGCGGCGTTCTCGGTCCCCGGAAACTCGCCCAGGTACAGCACCGCGAGCCGGTCGCGCGTCTCAGCGAGCGACACCTTGCCCTTCTCGACCGCGGCGTCCAGCGCGACGATCGCGTACCACAGCGCGTCGCGCCGCTGCGAGCGCGATTCTTCCAGCGCGCTCTCGGGGGCCTTCTGCGCGAGCTCGACCGCCGCCTGAAACACCTTCGCGGCGTCCTCGGTATCGCCCGCCGAGTATCGGCACAGCCCCTCAAGAATCGCCGCGCGCGCGCGGTGCGAGGCAAATCGCGAAGCGTCCTGACCGCTGTTGGCCGAGGCAAAGAGTCCGGCTGCGGCGCGATATCCGGCGCGGGCTTCGGTCGTCGTCGCGGGCTCTTCGAGCTTGCCTGCGGCGCGGTGCAGGTCGCGCGCCTTCTCCATCTCCTGCAAGCCCCGCACGTACTGCACGATGAAGCCGTCCTTATCGAGCACCGCGGTGCCGAAGCGATCGACGAGGTCCTTGATGTGCCCGATCTGCTCGCGAGCGATCAGGTCGCCCATCGCCGTGCGCGTCAGCCCATCGACGACCGGCACGAGCCCCGGGCGCACGCCGTCCTTGACGGTGCGAGCCTCCAGCGCGAGCACACCCAGCAGCCGGGCTTCAAGCGGTTCGAGCGGCCTCTCCTTGCCCGCCTCATCGCGACGGAGCCGGCGCGTCAGCGCCTCGATGTCGGGCCATTGACCCGCAACCGCCAGCACCTGCAACCGTCGGATCGGAAGCTGGCGCGTGAGGCTCGCGGGCAGCGCCTCGGCCGAATCCAGCGCGTCGAGCCAGCGCATCGCCTCGCTCGGGTTGTCCAGCGCCGCGTGCGCCATCGCCACGCCCACCACTGCGCGCGCGACATGCTCGAACCGCAGGCTCCCGCGCGGCACGCGATCCAGCGCGGGCGGCTTGTTCAGCGACGCGTTGAGCAGAAATCCGAAGTGCACGAGCGCCTGCCGGGGCGCGTCCTGATCCTTCTCGATGAGCGACTGATACACGCACGCCCAGCCCGCGTAAAACCTCGACAGAGAGCGCACGCGCCGCGCCTCGGCGAGGTCCTCGCGCAGCGCCCGCAGCTCCGCCTCCCGCCCCGATTGCTCGCGCCGCTCAAGCGCGTCCACGCGGCGCCCCGCGACCTCCGCGCACCGCTCGAACACCGTCCGCACCGCCTTGAGCGTCCGCAGCGCCTCGGCACGATCCTCTTCGGGCAGCAGCCGAAGCCGGAACCGCTCGCCCGCTTCTTCGGCCCGCAGATACTGCGTCCGCGCAAGGTCCACGCGCAGGCCCAGCGACTCCGACTCGGGCACCTTCGCAAGCAGCTCCCGGCACATCGTTTCGAGCCGTTCGCGCTCAGCGGGCGAGGGAGCACGCGCGAGCAGCCTCGTGTACACCCGGCTCAGGCGCTCGGCAAGGCCCGAACGTTCGGCTCCCTCCGCCCGCTCGATCCGCGCGCGCAGATGCGCCGCGAGAACCTCGTCGAGTCCGCTCGATTCCAGGTAGCGCTCCAGCGCGACGTCCTCGGCGCTCGCCGGATCGGGCGCGGGCGAAACAGGCATCACCGGCGGCTCGGCCTGCCCGCGCACATCCCACGCCAGCAGCCCCAGCGCAACCGCACCCGCATGAGACACCGCTCGCCTCATCGCGGCGCCTCCGGCGACTTCCTTTCCTGCGCCTCAGACGTCTCCTCGGCGGTCTGCGGCGTTTCGACGTTCGTCGCCGCGGGCCTGCTCAGCGCGACAATCGGCCTCAGCGCGGGCACCGCCAGCGCGAGCGCGCTCCCCAGCGCGTCGTCGCGCTCGAGCTCGCCCTTGACCACCCCCGCCTCCCTCGGCAAGTTCAAAGCCGCGAGGGCCACCGCCGCGTCCGCACGCGCGATCGCCGCGAGATTCGCCCATCCGCCCGAGGCTGGCACCCGCAGCAGGTACCCCACGCCCCGCAGCTTCTGTTCGCGCTCGCCCTCGCGCAGCAGCGACCGCCCCAGGCCCAGCCAGATCCACGCGCGCTCCCATTCGGCGGGCTTGCGGATCAGCCGGCTCTCGAGCCTCGCGCGCGCCTCGGCGCGCTGCGCACCGTCGTCGCTCCGCGCGCGAACAAGATCCGCGACCAGCGCGAGCGCAGGCTCGACAGGTTCCGGCAGCGCTGGCAGCGTGACCTTCTGACCGAGATCGATCTTCGCCGCGAGCAGAAACCACTCACGCAGCGCGCCCGCACGCGCCCCCAGCGTGGGCGCCGAGCGCTCGACGGATTCGAGCGCTGCGCGGGTCGCGGGCGTGTCGAGCCAGAACGGCGGCACCACGGGCGAGAGGCCCGTCGCCGCGTCGATCATCCCCTCGGTCAGGTCCGAGGCCGGCACAAACCACCGCGGCCCCTCACGCGCCGAGTCCGCCGCGTCGAGCGCGCGGGCCCAAGCCTGCGCCGCGCGGACGCCGCTGCCCGGCAATTCGACCTGCAGCGCGAGCCGAAGCTCCAGCCGCGCCGCCGCGGCTGCCGAGGGCCCCGAGAGCTCGGCGAACTTCTCGCCCCAGCGTTCGATCACGACCTGCGCGCCCACGACATCGTCGCGGTCGATCCGCGTCTGCGCGCGCCAGAGCGCACTCGCGAGCGGCTCCAGCGCGTCCCACTCGCCCCGCCGCGCGCCCAGCACCGTCCGCACGCGGTCCAGCGGCACAATCACCTCCGCGGGCGCGACCGCCGGGTCCGTCCCCGCCTCAGCGATCGGCCTGACCACCACACCCGCGCGATCGACTCGCACGACCTCGCCCCGCGGCGGCTCACCCTGCCCGCGCAGCACAACGTCCTGCGCACGCACGCCGCCCGCGCACGTCAGCAGCACAAGCAACACGGCGCCCACTCGCACGCTCACGGCCCCGCCCCCGCGACGAACACGTACGTCCCGCCCGACGTCCGCGCAATCCGCCTCATCCGCTCCTCGCCCGTGCGTTCGATAAAGCAGATCGCGTGCACCGGCACCCGCCGACGCCGGTTGGCCTCGAGAATCGCTTCCATCTCGCTGTCGGGAAAATCGCCGTCGGTCATCAGATACACCGCGTCGGGCGCGGGCTCAACTTCGAGCCCCATCTTGAACGCGCCCGCGGGGTACGTGCCGCCCTCAGACTGCACTTCCTGAATCGCGCGCCGGGCCCAGCGCTTGCCGCTCGCGGTCGCTTCCGTCCACGTCGCCTTCTCGCCCAGGGGCTTGGCGTCGTTCGAAAACAGAATCACCACGAACTGCGAGTTCTCGCTCAGCGCCTCGATGCTCTTGAGCAGCTCGGCCTTCGCGGCCTCAATCCGCCCGCCCGAGGCCATCGACCCCGAGACGTCGATCACGTACACGAACCGATTGCCGACCGCCTCGAGCCCGAAGAATGACGCGCCCCCACCGCCGCCGCCCCCGCCCATACCGCCCGAAATCCCACCCGCGAGCCCGCCGCCGCCCACCGCGCCCCCGACGTCGATCGCGACACCCGTGCCGTCATCAACCCCATCGATGCTCGGCGCGTCCAGCGCCGGTCCCGACATCGCCGAGGTCGCGCTCGCATCGCTTGCCATCGCGTCCGCCACGCCCGGCGTGGTAATCTCCGGCACACCCCCCAGCGGTCCCGAGAGCCCCGGGCCCGCGGCGATCCCCATCTCCAGCTCGCCCGGCCCGCGCCCAGCCCCTTCGCCCGTGCCCGAGCCCGGCCCCGCGCCCCACGTAATCAAGCCCGCCAGGATCAGCAGCGTCGCGTGGATGAACAGCGACACCGTGAGCCCAAGGCCCCCGCCGCGCGTCATCGACGCCCACAGCCGATCGGCCAGCGCCGGCTTACCCACCCGCACGGAGATGTCGCTCCCGACCTGCTGCGTCATGCGCCCGTCCCTGCGCCCGCCTATTCCCGCCCAGAGCCTATCACCAACCGAGTAGAACGCCCGACCCGCGTCGAGGTTTCGCGTCGGCACGATTTTCACCCCCGCCTTGCCCCAACTTCGCCCCGAAACTGGAATTCCGCCCGCCGCGGGCTTTCAATCGGCCCGATGAGCCCCACCACCCGCCGTTCCCACTCCATCGCCGGCCCCCTGCTCAGCCCCGCGGGCACTTCAGGCAACGGGGGCCGATCCCCCTACAAGCGTCTGCTGCTCAAGCTCTCGGGCGAGTCGTTCTGCAAGCCCGGCGGCTTCGGAATCGACGGCGAAGAGCTCAACGAGATCGCCCGCGAGGTTCAGGCCGCCGCGGGCCTGGGCGCCCAGATCGCCATCGTCGTCGGAGGCGGGAACATCATCCGAGGCGCCCAGCTCGCCGCCTCGGGCCACATCCACCAAGCCACGGCCGACCAGATGGGCATGCTCGGCACGGTCATCAATGCGCTCGCCCTCAAGGAAAAGCTCACCGCCCTGGGCGTCGAATGCCGGGCGATGAGCGCGATCGAGATGCGGGCGGTCGCGGAGCCCTTCATCCGCGGGCGGGCGATCCGCCACCTCGACAAGGGGCGCGTGGTGATCCTCGCCGCGGGCACCGGCAACCCGTTCTTCACCACCGACACCTGTGCCGCCCTCCGCAGCACCGAGCTCGAGTGTCAGGTGCTGCTCAAAGCCACCAAGGTCGACGGCGTCTACACCGCCGACCCCAAGAAAGACCCCACCGCCACCCGCTACACCAAGCTCACCTTCTCCGAAGCCCTCGGCAAGCAGCTCAAGGTCATGGACATGACCGCCCTGGCTATGTGCCAGGAGCACAAGGTCCCCGTCCTCGTCTTCGACTTCATCAAGCCCGGCAACATCGCCCGCGTCGTCCGCGGCGAGGACGTCGGCACGCTCATCACCGTGTGAGAGGTAGAATGCACCCCCGCGAGTCGTGAGTCGCGAATAGCCAATCGGGGGAAACGCGGCCGGGGGTGTTTCGGGTGGGCTTGGGCGGGGTGGGCTTGGAGAACGAATCATGATGGATCCGGACACGATCCTGCTTGAGTCCGAAGAGGCGATGACCAAGGCCGTGGACTATCTCAAGAGCGAGTTCCGCGGCATCCGCACGGGCCGGGCCTCGCCCGCGATGGTTGAGATGGTCAAGGTCGACTACTACGGCTCGATGACCGACCTCAAGAGCCTCGCCGCGATCTCCTGCCCTGAGCCCACGCAGATCCTCATCAAGCCCTTTGACCAGGGCGCGATGAGCGCGATCAAGCACGCGATCGAGCAGGCGGGCCTGGGCTTCAACCCTCAGACCGAGGGCAAGCAGATGCGGATCATGGTTCCGCCGCTCAGCGCCGAACGCCGCCAGCAGCTCTCGGCCAAGGTCAAGAAGCTCGGCGAAGAGCAGAAGATCGCGGTGCGGAACGTTCGGCGCGACGCGAACAAGCACGCCGACGGCCTGAACAAGCAGCCCGGCGCCCACTTCCCCGAGGATGAGATCGAAACCCTGAAGGAAGAGATCCAGACGCTGCTCAAGAAGTTCGAGGAAGAGGTCGACAAGCTCGTCGCCGACAAGACCAAGGACATCACGACGCTCTGACGCAGCGCCGAAGAACGGTGCTCATTCCGACGCATGCCGCGGCCCGGTGAGAGTCCCTCGCCGGGCCGTTGTCGTTGGCACACCCGCGGCCCGTCGAGTGCCGCGCACGAAAAAGGCCCGCAGAAGCGGGCCTTTGGGGATCGTTCTCAAGTCAGCGACAGTCTTACGGGATGATGTCGCCGTTGCGATACTTCGCGGTCGCCTCCGGCGTCGCCGAGCCGCCCGTGAACGTCGACCCACCGGGCGCCCAGAGGGAGGCGTCGGTGTACGCCTCTTCCTTCGTGATGAGCTTGCCGGAGCCATCGAAGCGGCCGGTCAGCATCTTGCCGTTGTAGCGGAACGCGAGCTTCGCCGCTTCGCCCGAACCTCCGGGCGTGCTCGGCCCACGCCCGAACGCGGTCGAGTCGTGGAAAATCGGCCCCGGATCAGCGAACGAGCCCCACAGCCCGCTCGGATTCGGATCAAAGTCCAGTCCCGAGCTGTCGAGGTAGCGCGAGCCGGACATGATGAACACCTTGTTGCTCGCCGTGCCGCCGATAGCGTCGATGCGCGGGAAGTAGCCCAAGCGCGTCTGCGTCGGGGTACCGAAATTCTGATGGGTGTACGTCCCACGGCCAACGTTCGCAGGAAGCGGAACGCGACTGCTGTTGGTGAACGGCAGCACATGGAAGTTGGCAGGCGTCAGATACGACGCAACCTTGTAGCGGCCCTTGTTCTGGAGCACAGTGTTGAAGTCGGCGATGTCGGCGGGTCGGCTGAAGAACGTGTCATAAACGTCGCGGATCACGGGCGAGCCGAGACGATTGAAGATGTCCCAGTAGCGCTGGCCGCGGTTCGCCGACAGCGCGGCGCCCTCGCCGATCGACGGCGAGATCCAGTCCCAGATCATCGTCGGCGTGCTCGACGAGGTGGTTCCCAGCAGCAGGTTCGAGTTGTTGCGGAACACCGGAACGAACTGCTGGGCCTGGTAGAACGCGCCCGAAGTGTTGGGGCCCGCGAAGAACTCGCGGTTGTCGGTGCTGTACTGCGCCTGGCCCTGGCCCAGGCTGCGGATGGTCGTCGACGAGACGAGCTGGCGAGCGACGTTGCGGGCCGCGCCCAGCGACGGCAGCAGAATGCCGATCAGCAGCGCGATGATCGCGATCACCACCAGCAGCTCGATCAGCGTAAAGGCTCGGGGGTTGCGGGCCATGAGACTGATGCTCCTTGAAACGTGAACGGGACTCTCGCAGATCTCGGTCACAGCGGTCGGATCTCGCTGCTGCTGGGCTTCACCACGCCACCACGTTCATCCACCCAGACACTGATCGTGCCCTCGACGGCCTTGAAATTCTCCTCCCGGCGGAACTGCGCGGGAATCACCCACTGTCCGTCGGCCTGCTCGACAGGCATCAAGGTCGCCTTCTTGGTCGTCGGATTCACTTCCGGTGGGATCAGCGTGCGGTCGACCGTCGACATCCGGAACAGCTCGCCCGTCGTCATGTCGATCAGCAACCGCTCACGGGTCATCGCGGGGCGAGTGTCGCCGCCGAGCGAGTACACGATCCCCGCGGCGAGTCCTCCGACCGCCACGACGAACAGAACGATGTGCCAGGGTTTGAGGCCTTCGATCTTCATCGAGCTTCAGCTCCTGTGCGGGCCGGCAAGGGCCGCGGAGTCGGGCAACGCTTCGTCGACACGGCGGTTCGAAGTGTGAAGATGCTTCGGCGTCGCTGGACCGATGGCGGAAGAGTCCGGAAGGGCTGCTGCGACAGGGGTGAAGGTTGTTCGAGGGCAGAGAGGCAAGGCCCGAGAACGCGGCCTTGATGGAGGATCCGACCGAGAGGCCGAAGTTTACCCGCCGACCGAGCCACCGGCAGGAACACAAACATTTCAGTCGCCGGACTTTGGGGATTCCTTGGAGTTTCCGACAGCCTCCCCACCCTTCTTTACGCTGTCTTCACGTTCCGTCGGGGACTTCCGATCCGCCTTCGCATCCTTTTCAGGGGCATTCCCCGAAGCTCCGAACGCCGGGCCCTTGAGGTCGACGGCGACCGGATAGTGGTCGCTGGGCGCGCCGGGCGGGAGGGGCACCCGCCGGTAGTCGACACCCTCGGGCCGCGCGGGCGTTCCGAGGACGAACCGAGACTCGGGCACAACCCGGGCCTTGAGCGCCGGGGAGAGCAGGATCTGGTCGATCGCCCGGCCGGACTCGTGCGTGACAAACTCGGGGGCGAGCTTCTGGCCCTTGGTGTGAACGTCGGCAAAGAGATCCTCAAGCCCGGCGCCCGTGAGGGTCTGGACGCTCTTGGCATCCGGCTCGGCGTTGAAGTCGCCCAGCACCGCGAGCGCCGCGTCGGGGTTGGCCTTACGGAACTCGGCCAGCAGGTCGGCGAGGCCCTGCGCCTCGGCCTCGCGCCAGTAGTTGAAGTCGCGCCCGGACTTGTTGTGCACCACGAACACCGAGAACGTGAACGCGGGCTGGCCCTCGACCGCGGGCGCCTCGAGATCGACGCGCAGCGGCGTGCGGTGGAAGGTCAGGGGCCGGCCGGCGAACTCGTTCGGGCGGTTGCGGAGCGTGGCCGGGTGCGCACCCTTGAGCGCACGGTGGACCCAGACTTCCTTGTCCACGATCGGCACGCGCGAGAGCACGGCGTTCTCGATGCCACGGGAATCGCCCGCGTCGATCGAGACCACGTGCTCGTAGCCCAGACCCTTGAGATACGTGTCGCGGAACCAGATCAGCGTGTCGTACGACTCGATCTCCTGCAGGCAGAGCACGTCGGCATCGAGGCGCTTGATCGTCAGCGCAAGGGCGTCGAGCTCTTCCTGGGGCTTGCGGCTCGGAAGGTCGTCATCCTCGCCCGAGAGGTTCGGGTCGTCCTTGTCGTCGAAGAGATTCGCGACGTTGTAGGTCGCGAGACGGATCGCGCCGGGGGCTTTGGCTTTGGGCTCCGCGATGCCGAAGCGGCGGAGGTTGTAGGGATCGTGCGCGGGGCCGGTGGGCGCGTGACCGGCGACGGCTTCGGGCGCGGGCGGGGCCTTGGCCGCGGGCTGAAGGGCGCTGAGGGGCGCGGCGAGCATCAGCAGCGGCGCGGCAAGCAGCATCAGGCCCGGGCGGAACGTCGGCTTCGAGAGGTCGCTCATGGCCGACAGGGTAGTGCGGGAAGGCTACCGGGCGGGGGGCGGGGCGTGGAGCCTGCGGAGCGCTTCCCGTGCCGCGGCCTGGCCCGAGCGCGTTGCGCCTTCCATCGTCGCGGGCCAGGGGATCAGGTCCGGATCGCCCGTGGGCACGATGTAATCGCCCGCGAGGATCACGCCACCGCCATCAGCGCGAACCGTCGCCGGGCGCGAGGCCTGGAACGCGGGCGTCGCGGCGAAGGTCGCGCGTTTTTCCTTCACGGCGCGCACGGAGACGAGCTTTGCGCCGCGCGACGCGGGCACGCACGCGGCCAGGTCGTCGAGCACGCGCGAGGCGATCTGGTCCTCGGTCAGGGGCATCCAATCGTCGGCGGCGGAGATCACCGCGTGGAGCCGCGCGCCCTGATCGTCCTTGCGGAAGATCCACTGAGTCGGACGATCGACCAGCACCGCGTGGGGCGTGCTGAGCACAGGCCGATCGAAGAAGAGATGCACGCCCAGGATCGGGCTGAACTCGGTCTGGGCGATGGCCGCGAAGCGCTCATCGTGGAACGCGGGATCGACCACGCCCGGCACGCGCTCGCAGGGCAGGGCGCAGACGACGGCGTCGGCGGTGAGGAGCGCGTCGCCCTCCGCGCGCGAGAGCGCGAGCGATGTGGGCGTGAGACGCTCGACGCTCGCGCCGAGGATGACGGTTCCGCCGCGGGCCTGGATGAGGTCGAACGCCGCGTCGTAGAGCCGGACGAGCGGCACCGACGAGACGCCGATCTCGGTATCGCGCGCGGAGCGAAGAAAGCCCTCGCGGAAGACCTTCGCGGCGAGGTTCGCGTCGGCGCGGTCGGGGTGCAGGTTGCAAGCCGAGACGATGACGGGGAGCCAGAACTTCCGCACCGCGCCCTCGGGCTGGCGCAGGTCGCGCAGGACCTCAGAGAACGTTCGGCCTGGTGCGAGCAACCCGCGGAGGGGCGTCGCACCGCGGAGGGCGAGCATGCCGCGGGCGATGGCGATTTTCTCACGCAGCGTGAGGAACCGTGCGAGCGTGAAGGCCTCGGCAAAGTGCGCGGGCGCGGGCAGCAGCCCCGGCTTGAGCACCGAGACGCGCCCGCCCGCCTCGTGCCAGTGCTGCGCGCGGGTCCAGGTGAGTAGATGGTCTACGCCGAGGTCCTTGCACAGGCTCAGGTACGCGGGGCAGCAGCCCATCGCGACGTGCTGACAGTTGTCGAGCGTTTCGCCCGTGCGCGCATCGACGAACGAGGTCGCGCGCCCGCCGAGCTTCTTGCGGGTTTCGACGAGCGTGACGCGGACGCCCGCGCGCGCGAGGTCGAGCGCCGCGGCGATGCCCGCGATGCCCCCGCCCGCGATGAGCACGTGCGCGCCGGTCATGCCGAGGGCTCCGAGCGCCGGGCGAAGTACTCGCCCGCGGCGATGATCAGCTTGCGGTGCAGGGGCAGCCTGACGCGCGTCCGCAACGGGCGCGAGGGGAACCGCTCGATGATCGAGAGCAGCTCGGAGTACGTCCGTGTGAGCGTCCGAAGCACAGGCCGGCAGTCGGGGGCGATGAGGTCCTCGAGCCCCGCGGCGGCGTCGAAGTGCTCGCGCGCGATGGCCGCGGCGTGACGCATCAGCACCTCGGCGCGCGGGTTGGTCTCGCTCTTGCGCAGCAGCTCGGGATTGAGCCCGAAGCGATCGAAGACCTCGTGGGCGATGTACACGCGCCGGGGCACGCGGTCGTAGTCCTCGGCAAAGTCGCGAAGGATGTTCGTGCGCTGGAAGGCCAAGCCCAGCCGATCGGCCTTGAGGTACGCGCCGCCCGGATCGCGCTGGCCTTTCTTGGAGAGTCCCCAGACCGCGATGCAGAGCCGCCCGACCATCGAGGCCGCGCGCCGGCAATAGCGGTCCACGTCGGCCTCGGTGGAATAGCCCGTGTGGCGCAAGTCCTCGGCCATGCCGTCGAGGAACTCTTCGAGCCACGCGGCCTTGATCGGAAACGACCGGCATGCCCACGCGAAGGCGGGCCAGAGATCACCCGCGTCGTCCGGCGGCGGGATCGCCGGGTCGATCACCTCGCGCGTGCGCAGGCGGAACTCGCCGAGCTGCTGCCCGGCGCGGTCGAGATCGGCGGGCCTCGGCGGCACGGGGAGATTGTCGACAAGATCGTCGGCGGCGCGGGTCCAGGCGTAAACCGCGAACATCGCCGTCCGGCGCGGCTCGGGCGTCAGGCGCATGCCCCACAGAAAACTGCTTCGGCTCGCGCGCGCGATCGATCGGCACGCCGCGATCGACCGCGGCAGATCCGGAAGGGCAGGGCTTGGCGCGGCGCTGGGCATGGGGTGAGATCTGGGAACCGTTCAGCGGACCAGTCGCGACGCGACGAACGCACGCGCGACAAGAAACAATCGTTGCACCGTGGGCACGCTCGGGCGACGCCAGAGCGTCGTGCACCCCGCGCGCTCAACCTCCTCAAGCGTCGCGACGCCCCCGGCATGGAAAAGCCCCACGACCGGGCGCGCGTGAGGCGGCAGCATCGACATCAGCGCCGACGAACGCTCGAAGAGCTCGCGCGTCCGCTCGACCAGAGGCCTCAGCGCGCGGATATACGCCACGCGCAGGAGTGAGTTCTCAGGCTCCGCGATCCCCCGGCGCAGCTCGGCCTCCGTGAGCGCGAACTCCTCGCTCGGCAGATAGATCCGGTCGCGCTCAACAAGGTCGCGCCGGACGTCCTGCCAGAAGTTGATGAGCTGCAGCGCGGTGCAGAGCTCGTCGCTCGCGGCGAGCATCTCGGGCGCGGGGGGCCGATCCAGCAGCACGCCCAGCACAAGCCGCCCGACGGGATTGGCCGAGCGCGTGCAGTAGTCCAGCAGCTGGTCCCACGTCGCGTAGCGCGTCACGCGCTGGTCCTGTTCGAAGGCGTCGAGCAGGTGCTCGAACGGCGCGGAGTCGAGCTGGCGCTCGCGCATCGTCTCGGCCAGCGCCGGGAACAGCGAGGCGCCCAGCGGCGCAACAGCGGCCCCCGCGGCGTCCGGGCGACTGTCCGCCGAGAGCCCCACCGACGCGCGGAATGCTGAGCGCCAGGCCGCAAGCAGCGCGAGCGCCCGCGCGGTGTCGTTCGGCGCGCCCTCGTCGCGGTCGTCGCCAAGGTCGTCGGCCACGCGGCAATACGCGTAAAGCGCGGCAAAGTGCGGGCGCGCCCGCACGGGCACCAGCGCCGACAATACCGAAAAGTTCTCTTTCGACCCGCGCGCGACCGTCAACGCACGACGGCGCGATTCGGCCAGCGCCGAGGCGGGCTCCGTGGGCATCGGCGCCAGGAGCGCAGCAAAGCGCCTGACCAGCGGCGCGGGCAGCGCGAAGGGAGGCGTGTTGGGCGGCGTGATGGTCAGCTCGGGCACGCCCCGATCATTGACCGGCCCGGGCACCGCCGCGGGAGGTGTACGATCGCGACGGACATGAAGATCCTGCTTTCCAATCCTCGGGGCTTCTGCGCGGGCGTCCGCATGGCGATCGACGTCGTCGATCAGGTCATCGACCTCTTCCCGGGCGAAACGATCTACGTCTACCACGAGATTGTGCACAACAAGCACGTCGTGGGCCGGCTGCGCAGCCGGGGCGCGGTCTTCGTCGATCATCTCTCGGACGTTCCCGCCGGCGCGATCATCGTGTTCAGCGCCCACGGCGTCTCGCCCGCCATCCGCGCCGAGGCGCGCCAGCGCGGCCTCATGCCCATCGACGCCACCTGCCCCCTCGTCACCAAGGTCCACTCCGAGGCCATCCGTTACGCGCGCCAGGGCTTTCAGATCCTGCTCGTGGGCCATGCCAACCACCAGGAAGTCGTCGGCACTCGCGGCGAAGCGCCCGAGGCGATCCAAGTCGTCGAGTCGCCCGAGGACATCCCGCACCTCAAGATCATCGATCCCGCGAGGCTCGTCTATCTCACCCAGACCACGCTCAGCACCGACGACGCCGGCATCATCATCGCGGCGCTGAAGAAGGCCTTCCCGCAGATCAAGGAACCGCCCAGCAGCGACATCTGCTACGCGACCACCAACCGCCAGGCCGCGGTCAGGCAGATCGCGCCCGAGTGCGACCTCGTGCTCGTCGTGGGGAGCCGAAACTCGAGCAACTCCGTCCGGCTCACAGAGATCTCGCACAACGTCGGCACGCCCGCGCGGCTGATCGACGACGTGAGCGAGATCGACTTTGCGTGGTTCCCGACCGGGAACGAAACCGTGATGCTGACCGCGGGCGCGAGCGCGCCGGAGGATCTCGTCGCGGAGATCTGCCGAACGCTGATCACGCGCTTCGGCGGGACGATCGAGACGCGCGAGGTTGTGGAAGAGGATGCGTATTTCGCGCTGCCGGGCGAACTGCGCCGCGTGATGAAGGAGCGCGGCATGGACCCGGAGCAGAGGCGGATTCACATCACGGCGCCGAAGATCACGGCCGAGTCGTACGGCGCGGTCGCGCTCACGGTCAGCGCCGCCCGGCGCGGGGAGGGCGCGTGAAACACCCGCCGCTGCACTTTTTCGAGCAGACGCTCGAATCGCTGGAAGCCTGGTTCGTCTCGCGCGGCCGGCCCAAGTACCGCGCGGGTCAGGTCATGGAGTGGGTCTGGCAGAAGAAGGTCCACGAACCGGCGAAGATGTCGAACCTCTCCAAGCTCGAGCGCGAGATGCTCGAGGCGGAGATGACGTTCCTGTCGGGGCGCACGGTCGCCGAGCAAGCCGCGAGCGACGGCACGCGCAAGCTGCTCATCGAATGGAATGACTATTCCCAGTCACCGCCCTCCGGCGGTGAGGGAGCCCAGTCGCCCGCCTCCGCGAGCGAGGCTGTCCAGTCACCGTCCTCCGACGGTGAGGGAGCCCAGTCGCCCGCCTCCGCATCACTCGCGCTGCCTGTTCTGGGAGCGCCCACCGCGGGCGACACCTCGCGCCAGACCGAGTGCGTGATGATCCCGTCCGAGGACGCCTCGGGCCCGCGCCGGACCGCGTGCATCAGCTCACAGATCGGCTGCCCGGTCGGCTGTCGGTTCTGCGCCTCGGGCCTGGGCGGGCTCGACGGCAATCTCTCCGCCGGTCGCATCATCGAGCAGGTCTACCGCCTGCACATTCTCGAGGGCGTGAATCGCATCTCGAACATCGTCTTCATGGGCATGGGTGAGCCCCTGAGCAACTTCGCGGCCGTCACGCACGCGGTCCGCACGCTCAACGCCGCGTGGGGGCCCAATATCTCAGGCCGAAAGATCACGATCTCGACCGTGGGCCTGCCCAAGGCGATTGAGCGCCTGGCCGAGCAGCTCGACGTGCCCGTGACGCTGGCGCTGAGCCTGCACGCGCCGACCGACGACATCCGCCGGCGCCTGATCCCGTGGGCCGAGTACACGACGATCGCCGAGCTGCTCGCCGCGTGCCAGAAGTGGTTTGAGAAGACCGGTCGCGAGATCACGCTGGAGTACACGCTGCTGCACGGCGTGAACGACCGCCCCGAGCACGCCGAAGAGCTCGCGCGGCTGGCCAAGTCGCTCCGCGCGAACATCAACATCATCCGCTACAACGAGGTCAAGGGCCTGCCCTTCGAGCGCCCGCGCACTGAGAACGTGCGCGAGTTCCAGCGGATCCTTCGTCTGCGGCACATCAACGCGCACATCCGCGCCAGCCGCGGGCGCGACATCGCTGCCGCGTGCGGACAGCTCCGCCACGAGTCCGCGCCCGGCGCCCAACCGAGCGGGGCCGGGGCGTGATCGTGCTGGCCCAGGCCGGTGCGTCAACGGACGGACTGCTCGGCCCGTTCACGCAGTACTCGCCCCTGCACTTCCTGGTCGTCGCGCTGCTCATCACGGGCATCGTCTCGGCGTGCGTCCTCGGTCGGCGGCTGCTCGAAGCTGGTCCCGCGCGTGAGGCCCGCTTCCGCAGAACACTCGCCTTCGTGATCTTCGCCTGGATGTCGATGGAGACGACTTACTATCTCTTCGCCCGCCCGTGGGATCCGGCCGTCTCGCTCCCGCTGCACTTCTGCGACATCGGCGCATGGCTCGCGCCCGTCATGCTGCTCACCCGCGCCCGACTTCTCCGCGCGATCCTCTATTACTGGACGATCACCTTTACCATCCAGGCGTACATCACGCCCACGCTCACCGAAGGCCCCACCCAGTGGCGCTTCTATCTCTTCTGGATGAGCCACACGTGGATCATCGGCGCGGGCGTCTACGACCTGGCCGTGCTCCGCTTTCGTCCCGCCTGGCGCGACTTCTTCCAGGCAACCGGCGCGACGGTTCTGTTGGTGCTGTTCCTTGTCTTCGCCGTGAACATGCCCTTCGGCCTCAACTACGGCTTCCTCGGACAGTCCACGCCCGAGCGCCCGACGATCATCGACGCGCTGGGCCCCTGGCCCGAGCGGGTTTGGGTCATGAGCTTCGCGTCGATCGCGGTCTTCGCCGTGCTCACCGCCCTCTGGCCTGCCAACTGGACGCGCCGAAAGGAGGCTCTGGCCTCATGACCTCGATCGTCCTGGGCCTGGGCGTTCTCGCGTTCCTGCTGAGCTTCCTGCTCACGAGGCTGCTCATCCCCGTCGGCCATCGACTGGGCACGCTCGACTCGGCCGGCGTCGCGGGACAAACCAAGGAGCCCCCGCGCCGCGTCCCCAACACCGGCGGCATCGCCATCTTCTGGTCCGTCGCGCTGCCGATCGCCCTGGGCCTGGGCCTCGTGATGGGCATCGACGCCTCGCCCGACGCCGACTGGCGCAACGACTTCACGTTCCTCCCCGCCGACCTCCACGAGCACGTCGCGGGCCTGCAATCACAGGCACCCCTGGCGGGCCTGATGCTCGGGTCGGCGCTTCTTCTGCACATCCTGGGCCTGCGCGACGACCGCAAAGCCCTCGGCCCCTGGCTCAAGCTTGTCGTCATGGCCCTGCCCGCCTTCGGCATCCCCCTGCTCACCACCCTCGCCCCGGGCCTCTCGCCGACGCGACTGTTCACCTTCGCCGACGCCTTCGCCGCCGGCCCCTGGCTCTCGATCCTCCTCACAGGCCTCTGGATCATCGTCGTCACCAATGCGCTGAACTTCATGGACAACATGGACGGCCTCAGCGCAGGCACCGCGCTCGTCGCCTCCGCATGCTTCCTTGCTTCCACCCTGCTCAACCATCACCACGAGCAGTGGTTCGTCGCCGCGGTCCTCGCGCTGCTCGTGGGCGCCTGCGGCGGATTCCTCGTCTTCAACGCCCCGCGCCCCGGCGGCGCACGCATCTTCATGGGCGATGGCGGCTCGCTTGTGCTGGGCTTCCTGCTCGCGTTCCTCACGATCCGCACGACCTATGTCGCGGACCCGGCCGGAGGGCACGCGGCGGGCAACCCCGGCGCGTGGTACGCCGTGTTCATGCCCCTGTGCGTGCTGGCGGTGCCGATCTACGACCTCGTGAGCGTGAGCCTGATCCGTCTTTCGCGCGGGCGCTCACCGATGGTGGGCGATCTGAACCATCTCTCGCACCGGCTCGTGCGCCGGGGCCTCTCGCGCCGCGCGGCCGTCGGGATCATCTGGGGGCTCACGCTCATCACGGGGCTCAGCGGCATCATCCTCGCTCGCTCCGGCCCCGAGGCCGCGGCACTCGTCGGCGTGCAGGTCGTCCTCCTCCTCATCGTCATCGGCCTCTTTGAATACCGCGCCGCGCCCGCGACGCAGCCCGAGCCCCCGCGCGCGCCGGAGCCCCGGCCATGACGCGTGAGGCCAACGCGCGCGAAGGCGTGACGCACGAAGCCACCACGCCGAGGGCTTCCGCCGGCTGGGGTGCGCTGGTCGTCGTCGCGCTCGTGCTCGGGCGGGCGATGGTGACCGTGACGCCTTTCCCGGGTTGGGACACCGATCCGGGCGCGATGGCGCTGCCCGATCTGGGCATCGGGCCCAGTGCGTCGCTCGCGTGGGACACACTGACGCTCGTGGCCTCGGCCTTCACGCTCTGGGCCTCTCGCGCGATCGCGCCGTGGGTGGTCGCGTGCGCCGCCGCGGGCCTGGGCGCGCTCGGTTGGCACGTCTTCGGGCGGGGCATCGCGCTCGAGCACCTGCTCATGGCCTCCCCGTGGGCCGCCGGGCTGATGGGCGCGCTTGCAATCTCGGCCGCGGCACGGGACCGCGCGGTCCGGCGTGTCGTCTTCGCCTCACTGCTCACCTTCGGCGTCGCGCTCGCCGTCAAAGGCGCGATCCAGGTGTACATCGAACAGCCCATGACCCTCCGCGCGTACCGCGAAACCCGCGAGGCGTTCCTCGCGGCCCAGGGCTGGGCGCCCGACTCACCCCAGGCGCGCTCGTACGAACGGCGCCTGGCCGGAGGCGACGCCACCGCGTGGTTCGGCATCAGCAACATTCTCGGCACGTTCGGCGCGCTGGGCCTGGTCTCCACCGCGACGCTCGCATTGGCCGCCATCCGCGCCCGCGTGCGCGACCGCTCCGCCTACGCGGGCCTCGCGCTCATGCTCGGTGCCTCGGTCGCGATCCTCATCCTCACGCGCAGCAAAGGCGCGGCCGTCGCTTCGGCACTTGGGCTGGGCCTCGCCATGGTGCTTTACGCGCTGTCTTCCGCTCGCAAGGGCTGGAACGCGCGCAGCGTACGCACGCTCTGGTCGGGCGCGGTGCTCGCGGGGCTGGTCGCACTCGCGCCTCATGCGGCGGTCATGGTCCGGGGCCTTGCGGGCGAGAAGCTCTCGGAACTCTCGCTGCTCTTCCGCAGCTTCTACGCGCAGGGCGCGGCACGCATCATCGCGGACCATCCGCTCCTGGGCGTCGGGCCGGCGGGGTTCAAGGACGCGTACCTGCTCGCGCGCCCACCCCTCAGCCCCGAGGAAGTTTCGAGCCCCCACTCGGCCCCGCTCGACTGGCTCGCAGCGATGGGCGCGCCGGGCCTGGGCTGGTGCGCGCTCGCCCTCGCGGCGCTGGCCGTCGCACTCGCCTGCGCGCTGCGCCATCGCGACACCTCGCACGCGTCGTCGCCGTTGGACCCGGCGGGCGCGCCGACGCCTTTCGGAGGCGACGGCCGGCTCGAGCGCAACGCGATCCTGCTGATCGCGGTCGGCGCGAGCGCGGCATCGCTGTGGATCGAGCGCGCCGCGATGGTGCCCGAGGCCGCGCTGCTGCGGATCGTGGGCCTGGGCGCGTGGGCCCTCGCGGCACTCTTCATCGCGGGCCTGATCGCTCGCCTGGAAGACCTGGGCCGGGGCGCGATGAGCGCGATTGCCCTCGCCGCGGGCGTCGGCACGCTCGTCGCGCACGCGCAGATCGACCTCGCACTGACAAATGGTGCCAGCGTCGGCGTCGCCGCCGCATGGCTGGGGCTCGCCGCCGCGATGCACACACCCCGCGCCTGGGACGATGCTCGTCCCTCCGCGCGCTTGGGCGGGCTGGCCGCTTCGGCGCTCGCGGTTGCCTCCGCGCTGGCTCTGGGCTGGGCAGCTTTCTCGACCGTCGCGCCCTGGGAGCGGGCGCTGCGCGACAGCGCGGGCACGATGAATGACCTCGCCCGCCTCCGCGACGAGGCCGACCGCGCCCGCGCCCCCTCCGCCTCGCGCGAGGACGTCGAGCGGTTCCTGGCCACGCTCACCGAGCTCCGTGGCGCGCGCCCAGCGCTCGAACCCACCGCGATCGAACGCGCGATCGACGAGGTCCGCGTCGCGACCATGGCCCGCGCTTGGACCACGCTGGCCGGGGCGGTCGAACGCTTCCCCGCGCACATGCCCACGGCCCGGGCCGCGTCGGGCCTGCTGCTGCAACGGGCGTTCGCCGAACCGACCCAAGCACGCGCGCTCGAGCGCGAGGCCTTCGACATCGCGGACCGGGCGTCGGCCTCTGCCCGGGCGGACCGGTCGGTTGCGTCCGGATGGTCAGCGACGCTCCGCGTGGGCGCCGCGGACCAGCCGGGGATCGACGCGGCGCGTCGTTCGGCGCTCTTGCGCGAGGCCGCGGAGTTCAGGTCGCGCGCGATCGAGATCGACCCGCTGGGGCTTTCCCATCATCGGGCGCTGGCGCAGATCCTCTCGGCGCTGGGCGACGCTCAAGCGGCCGCTCAGGCAGCCCGGCGGGCGCTGGTGGTCGATGGTTTCAAGCGCCTGGACCCGGCTGTGCGACTCACCGAGTCGGACCGGCGGGCCCTGGAAGCCCTCGCCGCAACGCCCTGAGCCGATCCAGCGCCCAGGGCCCGGGAGCCCCCACCGGCTTGATTTTGACCCCCCCAAGCCTACCATTCGCACCCCTCCAACCGGCGTGAAATCCGGGGGTTGGGACGAGGGCGGGGAACGGGTGAGGGTGAAAGGTTCGGACGGTGGACGGCATGGATTCCAGCGACGACGACGACGTCAATCCCCACCGACGCTCCCCCGCACGCCCGCCCGCGGCGTGAACACCGGGGAGACCGGCGGCACGCGTTCAACGGGGCCCTCAGCGCCCTCGCGAGCGCGCCCCGGCAAAGCGGGCAACGACCTTTCGATCCATCCAGCACTCAGTTCCGGGCCCAAGGGTGTCGGTGCTTTCTGACGAAACGCCGGGCCTCCGGGCTCGGGTTCAGATTCACAGTTGAAGGCCGGCCCACCCCGGGACCGGCGGGACCCGCAAGCAGCAAGCGAGAAGACCATGGCGACTGACCTTTCCCACATCCGCAACATCGGCATCTGCGCCCACATCGACGCCGGCAAAACGACGGTGTCCGAGCGCATCCTGTACTACACCGGCAAGAACTACAAGATGGGCGAGGTGCACGAAGGCACCGCGACCATGGACTTCCTCCAGGACGAGCAGGAGCGCGGCATCACGATCCAGTCCGCCGCCACGACCTGCCCCTGGGTCCGCAGCGGGCGCGATTACAAGATCAACCTCATCGACACCCCGGGCCACGTGGACTTCACCATCGAGGTCGAGCGCTCGCTCCGCGTGCTCGACGGCGCGGTCGCTGTGTTCGACGGCAAGGAAGGCGTCGAGGCCCAGTCCGAGACCGTCTGGCGCCAGGCCGACCGCTACCGCGTCCCCCGCATCTGCTTCGTCAACAAGATGGACAAGCTCGGCGCGAGCTTTGACTTCAGCTTCGGCACCATCCGCACGCGCCTGGGCGCCAACGCCATCGCCATCCAGTATCCCCTTGGCGTCGGCAACGAGCACAAGGGCATCATCGATCTCATGACGATGCGCGCCTTCGTCTTCGAGGGCGACAAGGGCGAGGTCGTCACCGAGACCGACATCCCCGAGGACTATCAGGAAACGGCCCAGAAGTGGCGCCACGAGATGATCGAGAAGATCTCCGAGCTCGACGACTCGCTCATGGAGATGTACCTCGAAGGCAAGGAGCCGAGCCTCGACCAGCTCCGGACGGCGCTCCGCAAGGGCGTCGTTGAGCGCAAGTGCAACGCCGTGCTCTGCGGCGCGGCCCTCCGCAACGTCGGCATCCAGGCCCTCCTCGATGCCGTCATCGACTACCTCCCCTCCCCCACCGAGAAGCCCGACGTCGAGGGCACCGACCCCCAGGACAAGGACACCAAGCTCACCCGTCCGCACGACGACAAGGCGCCCTTCTCGGCGCTGGTCTTCAAGGTCGTCGCCGACCAGCACGGCGACCTGACCTATGTCCGCGTCTACTCGGGCACGCTTGCCAAGGGCACGCGCCTGCTCAACCCGGGCAACGGCAAGCGCGAGAACGCCTCGCGCATCTTTGAGATGCACGCCAACAACCGCATCCCGCTCGAGTCCGTCGGCGCGGGCAACATCGTCGCGGTCGTCGGCATCAAGGACAGCTACACGGGCGACACGCTCTGCGACAGCGACCAGCCCATCATGCTCGAGCGCATGTTCTTCCCCGAGCCGGTCATCTCGATGTCGATCGAGCCCAAGACCACCGACGACAAGCGCCGCCTGTCCGAGGCGCTGCTCACCATCCGCCGCGAGGACCCGAGCTTCCGCTTCCACTTCGATGAGGAAACGGGCCAGACCATCATCTCGGGCATGGGCGAGCTGCACCTGGACATCATCACCACCAAGCTCCGCCGCGACCTGAAGATCGGCGTCGAGGTCGGTCGTCCCAAGGTTTCGTACCGCGAGGCGATCACCCGC
Organism: Planctomycetota bacterium; assembly: GCA_033763435.1. Taxonomy (GTDB): domain Bacteria; phylum Planctomycetota; class Phycisphaerae; order Phycisphaerales; family UBA1924; genus JANRKN01. Next base: position 14,212 of record JANRKN010000021.1, on the reverse strand, counting down.
AAGGCCGAGTACGTCCGCGGCAAGTTCGTCAAGCAGACCGGTGGTCGCGGTCAGTTCGGTGACTGCACCATCCACCTCGAGCCCTACACCGCCGAGCAGGCCGCGGCCGACGAGATCGACTTCACTGACAACATCGCCGTCGAGAACAAGGTCGTCGGCGGCTCGATCCCCAAGGAATACATCCCGTCGGTCGAGCACGGCATCCGTCAGACCTGCGTCACGGGCGTCAAGTTCGGCTACCCGCTGATCAACGTCAAGGCGACGATCGTCGACGGTTCGTACCACCCGGTCGACTCGTCTCAGGTCGCCTTCGAGCAGGCCGGCCGTCTGGCCGTTCTCGAAGCGATCGAGAAGGCCGGCCCCGTGCTCCTCGAGCCGATCATGAAGGTCGTCATCACGGTGCCCAACGACTACCTGGGCAACGTCACGGGCGACGTCTCCAGCCGTCGCGGCATGATTATCGACACCGAAGACCGCGGCGTCGTGAAGCTCGTCACCTCCGAGATTCCCCTCTCGGAGCTCTTCGGCTACACCACCAGCCTCCGCGGTATGTCTCAGGGCCGCGCGAGCGCGAGCATGGAGTTCCTCGAGTATCGCGCGATCCCGCGCGCCATTCAGGAGCAGATCATGAAGGAGCAGCAGGGCGCGAAGAAGTAATCTCCGCTCCCAGCCGCTGACCGAAGCGACTGTTCACCCGGCCCGGGCCCTGCGCTCGGGCCGGTTTTCTTTTGGTCGCAGCCCCCGACCGTCCCGGCGCTCGCCCGACGAGCGCGATCAGCCCTTGGGCGGAACGCCGATGTCCTCGTTCCACAGTTCCGGACGCGCGGCGATGAACTCCTCCATCAGCTTCACGCACCGCGGGTCGTCCGCCAGCAGGATCTGCACCCCTTCGGCCCGCAGCCAATCCTCGCGGCCCTGAAACGTCCGATGCTCGCCGATCACCACGCGCGGGATCCGGTGCAGCACCGCGGTGCCCGAGCACATCGCGCAGGGCGAGAGCGTGGTCGCCATCGTGAGCGTGTGCCAGTCACGCCGCCGGCCCGCGTTGCGAATGCACACGGTCTCGGCGTGCGCGGTGGGGTCGCCGGTCTGGACGCGAAGATTGTGCCCGAGGGCGACGATGGTGCCGTCGGGCGTCGCGAGCGCCGCACCGATCGGAATGCCGCCCTCGGAGAGCGATTTGCGGGCCTGCGCGATCGCGGCATCGAGCGCGGCGCGGTCGGCGGGGGTGAGCGTCGGTCGGTTGGTGATCGTCATGCGTGATTCTCGCGCCCGCCCCATCGAGCCCCACCCAGCCGGCCCACCCCAACCCGGAGCGGCGGGTCGGCTATTCTTGGCCAGAACCCTTCAAGGAGCTCTCGATGAAGCTGGCGATGGACGTCTTTCACTCGGCCGACGACGGGCTCCAGGCCTATCTCCGCGACGAGGAGCAGCAGAACAAGCCCGGCGGCGCGATCTTGGGCATGTTCAACTCGCACTTTGATCAGGGCAACGGCGTGGGCCTGCTCGTGATCGAGGCGACCCTGAACGCCAAGGAAGCCGCCGCGCCCCTCGTGCAGGCGCTGCACGAGATGCTCCATCAGCACCTCCAGAAGCACCTGATGGCCGTGGAGGTCGTTCAGGTCGAGGCGCCCAGCCCCACCGGCGGCGAGTTCCCCCAGGGCTTCGCGATCCAGCGGCGCGTCCAGACGCCGCGCGCCCAGCGCATCGTGCTCGTCGAGAGCACCGAGCAGGGCGTGAAAGAGGGCGCCCCCGACTCAGTGTGGCTCGAGGTCTACAACCACGACACCGCCGCCAACGAGCCCGGCAAGACGGGCCGAACGCACTGCACGATGCTGATCTTCGATAAGCGCCTGCAGCAGGAAGCGGTCGCGAAGAACATCTTCGACTTCATCGGGCAGCAGGTGCCCGGGCTGCTCGACCCCAACCGCCAGCTCACGGTCGACCTGCGCGCGGGCACCTACCTCGGGCACATCACGATCAACCACGACCACGGCCCAGACCAGGGCGGCGCTGGCGGCGGCGACTCGGGCCACGGCTACGGCGCGGGCGATCCGCCCCCCAGCGGCGACAACCCGGGCGATTCGTGGTTCAAGGGCAGCACGTCGATCGGCTGATCGATCAGGTCGTTTCAGGCCAGCGTTCCAGCACCTGCCGCGCGGTCGCACGCACGAGCTCATGCTCCGTCGCGTCCGCGGCGATCTGCTCGATGCGCGCCCGCGCCCCCGCCGGACGCGTGTTGCCCAGCACGATCAGCGCGTTGCGCTTGAGCATCTCGAGCTTCGCCCGCTTCATCGCCGAACCCGACAGCACGCGCGAGCGATCGTCGGGCCGCCAGGAGAGCAACTCGATCGCATCCAGCCCTCGCACCCGCGGCGCATAGCTCGCGTGCGCCGCGCCCGTCGCTCGCGCGGGGCGCGGTGAGTTGTGCGGGCAAACCTCCTGACAGACGTCACAGCCGAAGATCCACTCGCCGATTCCCGCGTGAAACTCGGGCGCGATCTCCCCCCGGCGCTCGATCGTCAGATACGACACGCAGCGCGACGCGTCGACGGAGTACGGCGTGATCGCCCCCGTCGGGCACGCGTCGATACAGCGCGTGCACGTGCCGCAGTGATCCTCGACAGACAACTGCTCCCGCGGCGGCACGATCGCCAGCGTCGTCGCGACGCCCCCCAGCAGCAGCCACGATCCACGCTCGGGATGGATCAGCAGCGTGTGCTTGCCGGTCCAGCCCAGCCCTGCGCGCGCCGCGAGCTCGCGCTCGAGCACGGGGGCCGTGTCGACGAACGTGCGGAACTCGTGCCCTGGGTGCTCCGTGCGCAGCGCATCGGCCAGCGCGTGAAGCCGATCCTTGATCACCGCGTGATAGTCCTCGCCCTGCGCGTACCTCGCGACTCGGGCCTGTCCCCCGTGCTCCCCCGGCGCGTTCCGCGAGGCGTACTGATCCGCGACCATCACCACGCTGCGCGCTCGCGGATCGGTCAGGCGCGAGGCATCTTCACGCAGCGCGAGGTTCTGCGCGAGATAGTCCATGCTGCCGTGCTTGCCTGAGGCGAGCCAATCGCGGAGCTGGGCGGCCCACCGCGTGGGCTCGGCCCTGCACACGCCCGCGCACGCGAAGCCCAGCGCCAGGCAACGCTGGACGATGCTCTCGCCATCGACAGTTTGGACGGAATCTTCAGCCACGCGGCGTTCAGCGTACACGCCGACGGCGCCGCGGGTGAGCCGGCGGATGACCTCAGACCATCACGACCGGGCGCGCGCCCGAGCGCGGGCCGCTGGCGAGCGTGTACAGCGCCTGGGCCGAGCTCTTGAGAATCGCGCCGACGTCGGCCGAGGCCCCGCCGCGGATCCACGCGCGGTCGAGCTCGTACACGACCCAGCCGGTGTACCCGATCTCGCGCAGGCGCGCGAAGGTGCGGGCGATGAGCGCGTCGTTCGCGTCCACGGCCGCGGGCGCACCGTTGACGTAAGGCCGGACCTTCACGATTGTGAGCCGCTCGCCCAGCATTGCGACCGCTTCGGCCGGGTCATCGCCCGCGAGTGCCCCAGCCTGGATCGAGTACGCGCCGCGCATCAACGTGTGCTTCACGCGGTCGATCATCGAGGCGAGGTCCGAGGCCCGTGCAAAGCTCCCGCCGTTCTCGAGCGCGACCTGCACGCCCGTCGTCCGCGCATGGTCGCAAGTGTGGTACAGGCGCTGGGCGATCCGCTCGAGCGCGTTCGCGGGACGGTCCGCGCCCTGAATCTCAAAGCCGAACACCCGCACAAACGGCGCCTCGATCGCGGCCGCCACATCGACCGCGCGCTTGGCCGCGTGGACCGAGGCTTCCTGATCGACCAGGAAGTGCCCCACCATCGGCGGATTGATCGGCGCGTCGTAGCGCACGCCCGTCGCGAGCGACGCAACGCGCACGCCCACCTGATCCAGCACGCGACGGACCTTCATCGCGTCGATCAGGAACGGGTCCGACGCGAACGCCCGCGAGCCGTCGCCGAAGCCCCGCAGCTCGACGCCCAGATACCCCGCCTCGCGAGCCGCGGCCGCGACACGCTCCAGGGTCCACTCCGGGCAAGCCACCGTGCTGAAGGCGATCTTCATGAGCGTCTGTCCTCGCTGCGAGTATCCATCCCACCCATCTTGATGCCGAGGGTACGGTCGGACCCGAACAGGTTCCACTCCGCAGATATCCACACCCGCCCCCCGACATACCCGCCCAAAGTGCAAACAAAGATGTCGGCACCCCCCAAGGTGTTCGGTCAGTGTTCACAAACATGGACGTCCGCGGGAGTTATTCACAAGCGCCGCCGCAGACTTGGCCGACGCTCTTCCAACTTCGGTAGGCTGGGTTTTCTCGGACAGGGCCTCGGCCGGCATGGGTGCGTGTCACCGGCACAGGGGACAACAGCCTTCGGGGGCCTTCAGGCACGACTGGAAAAGACCGATCTGATTTACCAGATTGACAGGCAGCGTCCGATCGTCTGAGCTCCGCTGGGCTGAACGCGCGAGGCTCGGGAACGCGAAACTGGGCGGGCCGTCGGATTGAGGGTTGGGTTGGGAGAGAGCTTGGGTGGGTTCGGGACGGGGAACTGCAAGGGCAGCACATGAGCCACGGCTTGGTTCCGCATCGCACGTCTTTAGCTTCTCGCCGCCTCACGCGCGCCGGCCTGCTCTGTGCGTCGCTGGGTGCGGGGCTGTGCGTGGGTGCGGGTGGATGCGGGTATTCGGCCCGCGATGAATACATGCAGATCCAGTCGATGGCCGTGCCGCCCATGGCCTCGGCCGACCCTGCCCGCGAGCAGGCGTACCTCGTCTGGGCCGCGTCGCGCGATGTGACGCCCGACCGGGCGCTGGCCGATGCCGAGGCGATGCGCCTGAGCCGCGCCGGACGCTGAGCACGCACAAACCTCTGAACTTCTGGCAGGCCCGGAGCATCGCTTCGGGCCTGTTCGTTTGGGCCCACGCGGTAAGATCGCGCGGTTGCTCTCGCTCAGGAGTTCCTCATGTCCCACCGCGCACACGAGCCCGGCCTCCACACCGAGCTCCACGGCAAGCTCGACTACGGCACCTATCTCCGCCTCCCCACGCTGCTCTCCGCCCAGCAGCCGCTCTCTGAGCCCCAGCACCACGACGAGCTGCTCTTCATCATCCAGCACCAAACCACCGAGCTCTGGTTCAAGCTCATCATCCACGAGCTCTCGGCCGCGATCGCCCACGTCCGCAAGGACGAGCTCGAGCCCAGCTTCAAAGTCCTCGCCCGCGTCAAGCACATTCAGGCCCAACTCGTCCAGCAGTGGTCGGTCCTCGCGACGCTGACGCCCAGCGAGTACGTCCAGTTCCGCCACGTGCTCGGGCCAGCGAGCGGCATCCAGAGCTTCCAGAACCGCATGATTGAGTTCCTGCTGGGCAACAAGGACGAGCGGATGCTCGCGGTCTTCCGGCACATGCCCGAGATCCACGCCCAGCTCAAGGGCGCGCTCGAATCCCCCAGCCTCTACGACGAGTTCCTGCGCCACCTCGCGCGCCGGGGGCTGCCCATCCCCGCCGAGGTGCTCTCGCGCGACGTCACGAAGCCCTACACCGCGCACGCGGGCGTCACCGCCGTGATCCGCGACATCTACGAGCACCCCCAGCGCTGGTGGGACGAGTACGAGATGTGCGAGAAGCTCATGGACGTCGAAGAGCAGTACGCGCTCTTCCGCTACCGCCATCTCAAGGTCGTTCAGCGCGTCATCGGCATGAAGATGGGCACCGGCGGCACCAGCGGTGTCAAGTACCTCCGCGCCCTCACCGACGAGCAGGTGTTCCCCGAGCTCTGGGACGTCCGCACCGAGATCCGTGGCCCCGGGGGCATGTAGACCCCGCCCCCCTCACCCCCGCCTTTCCCGCAACAATCGGCCGTACGCGCCGTTAGACTCTGAGCCATGCCGCATCGCCGCGCGTTCACGCTCATCGAGCTTCTGGTGGTCATCGCGATCATTTCGCTCTTGATCAGCATCCTGCTGCCCGCGCTGGGCAAGGCCCGCGAGGCCGCACGGAGCCTGAAGGACTCGACGAACATCCGCTCGATGATTCAGGGCCTCGCGCTCTTCGGCAATTCCAACGAAGATCGCTATCCGCTGCCGAGCCGGCTGGACAACGGGAACGCGACGATGGGGTTCAGCCTCTCGCCGCTGGAAAAGGACAACTCGGGCAACATCTTCTCGGTCATGATCTTTCAGCAGTTCTTCCCGCCCCAGCTCACCGTGAGCCCGCTCGAGAACAACCCGCGGATCACCGTTGATCTTCAGTACCAGTACCGCAACCCCGACACCGCCGCCTCGCCCGCCTCGGCCCTCTGGGACCCGGGCTTTGCCGGCATCACCGACGAAGTCGGCATGACCGGCATCGGGGCCGGCCGACGCAACCGCGGCGCGACCGGCAACCTCAGCTACGCCCACGTTCCGCCTTTCGGAAGCCGTGCGCGCGCCTGGCAATCCTCGTTCATGTCCAACGAGGCCGTCATGGCCAACCGAGGCCCGCAGTACGACGGCCTGCCCGGAAACTGGCGCCTCGTCCCCGGACCCGCGGGCGAACAGTCCCTCACGCTCAAGCCCCGGGGGCCCCGCGTCTGGACCGGCAACATCGGCTACAACGACGGGCGCGTCGCCTTCAGCGGACGGCCCGACCCCACCACCCTCATGGTCACCTATGCCACCGACGTCGGCGGCGGGCGCTCGCAGCCCGACAACGTCTTCGTCTCGGAGAACGACGACACCGGCATCCCCCTCAACCCCGACAACTTCCCAACCCGCGGCAGCAACGTGATGCTCAAAATGTACGGCAATGTCGACTTCACGCCCTCGGGCCTCATCATCACGCCGATCAACGACTGATCCGGCGACTGACGCCACGAATCAAGCCCCCGAGCCCCGCGGGCCGATGCTCCTCGCGTGCCCCGCCGATCTCCCCAACCCGCGCCCCGCGCCGCGAGACCGAAGCCCGCCTCAGCGCAGATTATCCACGCGCTGGGCGATAGCCACGTCGCGCTCTTTTCGGGGCTCGCCGGGCATCAGCCGATCTGGCCCACGCGCTCGCTCGACGCGCTCGCGGGCTTCCGCACGTACCGGCTGGGCGCGTTCCTCGCGCACAGCCTGACGCGCCCGGGTCATCGCGCCGTGCGTGCGCTGCGTGCCGCGCTGACGGCGATCGACCGCGAACGGGGCAACGCCGCCCGGCGCGATCTGTTCCTGCTCTCGTTCGGCGAGATCGATTGCCGAGGGCACGTGGTTGAACTCTCGCACACGCTCGCGCGCCCGATCGAGGACCTCGCGGCCGACCTTGCCCGTCGGTACGCCTCGGCCTGTGCCCGCGAGATGCGCGGCCGATCTTGGGGCTTCTGGGCGCCGCCGCCCCCGATGGACACGGGCGCGATCCCGCGCGAGTACCTGATCGCCGGCACGCTCGCGCAGCGCTCGCGCGCGTACGAAGCCTTCCGAGCACAACTGCACACCGAGGCACGTGCGCTGGGCGTGCCCGTGATTGATCTCGTGAAAGGCTCCCCGCGCGAAGGACGGCCGCGGCTGAATCTGTCGCTGTTTGCCGACCGCATTCACCTGGGCGCCAAGGCGCTGGGCCCGGCGCTGCGAGCGCTGGAGCGCGCGGGCTGGCTCGCCTCCGCCAAGCCCTACGCGGGCGCTGTGAAGGCCGCGATGCACGTGCAGCAGAGCATGGACTGGTTTGTCGCGGTCCGTGCGGCCGAAGGATCGGCGCCCGCGTGGATGCCCGCGCCCGAGCGCGTCGCCGACTTGCTCATCGAACGCGCGGGGCTTGAATGTCTTGCGCTCGGCACCCGCACCATCGCGCTCTTTGGCGCGGGCCAGCACACGCGCCGCATCGGTCTGAAGCCCTATCGCGCGCTCGGGCTCAACGTCACGGTCATCCTCGACGACGCCGCGAGCGGCACAATCGAAGGGGTCCCGATCCTTCGGCCCGCGGCGCTGCCGCGCGAGGTCGGCGCCGTTGTGATCTCGTCGGACGGGCACGAAGAGGCGCTGCATCAGGCCGCGAGATCGCAGCCCTGGGCCAAGCGCGTACCGATCGTCCGAATCTACGCGCCACGCATCCGGCGCTGAGAACCCAGCGCTTTGCAGGGCCCACCCAGCTGAAGACCCGGATCTGCGCATCGCGTGCAATCGCGCGGGCGCGCTCGGCGTTGAGCGGCCGTGAGGTCGGACGTCGCCTTGAACGATTCCGCTGAGATGGCATTCAGAAAGGACGCACGATGAACGGCATGACCAAGAGTGTGAGCTGGACGATGATTCTCGCGGCGCTGATCGCGACGCTGGGCTTCGGCTCGAGCGCTTCGGCGCAGACCAACAACGAGATCGTCCGCGTGACCAAGCAGGCGATCCGCGCCACCGTCGAGCGCACGCAGGCTTCGATCCGCAACGTCACTGAGAACACGAGCCGCGCGATGGTCGAAGCCAAGCGCAACGGCGCGAGCAACGACGAGATCCGCCAGATCGCGGCGCGAGGCCTGAACACGATCCGCACCCGCGCCGCCGAAGGCGTCCAGAGCGTCAACGACCGCGCCCAGCGCGGCATCGCGGCGCTCACGCCCCCGGCGCCCGCTGAAACCCGCGCGATCCGCGACGCCGCGAACGATGCCATCCGCGCGATCCACGCCTCGGCCGACCAGGGCCGCGATCGCATCAGCGCGCTCGCGCGACAGCTCACCCGCCCGACCGGCGGTGGCGGCGGCAGCGGCGGCAACTGAGGCCCTCACAGGCCCACACGAATCGTCTCTTCACGCACGGCCCCGGCCCACGCCGGGGTTGTGTAGTTTCCAGCAAACGAAAAAGGACGGACCCCCGCGGGCCCGTCCGTCTTCATGGTCATCGTGATCTTCGCGGCGAGGACGTCGCTCGCTTACTTGGGCAGCTTGCCCATCGCGTCCTTGATGCCCGAAAGCAGCTTCTCGAACTCGCCCGACTGCGCGGTGAGCTGCTCAGTCGTCGTCGCACCCTTCATCTCGCCGAGCTTCGCCTCGGCCGGGCCGAACATGCCCTTGATGTTCTCGAGCCCAAGCTTGCTCATGGGGTTGGCCTTCGCGAGCGTCTCATCGAACTGCTTGCGGAGCCCGTCGAGCGAGGACTGCGCCGTGGCGACCGCCTTGTCCTTGGCCGCGGCAAACGCATCAGCGGCAGCGGTCTTCGCATTCTCAACCGCGGACTTCGCTGCGTCGGTCGCCTTCTGCGTCTGCTCCTTCACAGCCTCGCCGGCCTTCGCGGCGGCCTCGGTCGCGGCCTTCTGAGCCGAGTCCACCGTCTGCTTCGCCGCGTCCATCGCCTTGCCCACCTGCGAGCCGGCGCCCGGAATCGACGCGCCCGCACTCTCGGCCGATTTCGTCGCGTCGGCTTTTTTCTCCTCGCACCCGATCATGCCCGCGACCGCCACCACACCCGCGACTGCCACCATCGACACCACTCGGCTCTTCATGGTCCGCTCCTTCAAAGGGCCCCACGCCCCGCCGCGTGATTGTAGGGAAACACCGCGAGCCCCTCGGCACGCGACGGGTTCTTGACCGTCCGCCGATCGGCCGACGGGCTCAGACGTAGCCAAGCGTGCATTCGACGCCTTCGACCACCGCGTGCAGCAGGAACATGTGCAGTTCCTGGATACGGTCGCTCGTCTCGCCCGCGACGACCAGTTCGAGGTCGCACGTGCCCTTCATGGGCCCCCCGCCCTTGCCCAGGAGCGCCGCGGTCGTCGCGCCCGCGGCCTTCGCGGCCTCGGCAGCCTTCACGATGTTCGCGCTCTTGCCCGAGGTCGACAGCAGCACCACGACGTCGCCCGGACGCGCCAGCGCCTTGACCCACCGTGCGAACACCTCGTCAAACCCGTAGTCGTTGGCCGTGCACGTCAGGTGCCCGGCATCCGCGCACGCGATCGCGGCGATCGGCGGGCGATCGGCCCGGAAGCGCCCGGTGAGTTCTTCGGCAAAGTGTGCGGCGTCGCACAGCGAGCCGCCGTTCCCGCAGACCAGGATCTTGCCGCCCGCGCGCGCCGCGGCCGCACAGCGCGCAACCAGCGCCGCGACGAAGGGCCTGGTCTTCGCGTCGCCGTCGAGCGCTGCGAGGACCGCGCGGGCATCGCGCAGCGCAAGCTCGAAGCGATTGGCAACGGCAGGCGGGGCGGCAGAACGAGCGTCGGAAGATGCGGAGGCCATGCTGCGCGACGATAGGCGGGCGGGCCAAAACAAACAGCGCCGCATCGGACGTGGGATATCCGGTGCGGCGCCGTGGTGTGTGGCTGTGCTGACAAACTTCTCCCCGCACGCTCGGGCCGAAAGCTCGGGCGCAGGGGCCGGATGAAGCCACGGGATCGGGAGGGTGACCCGTCCGAGAAACCATGCCACGCGGCACGAACTTTGCCAGCCATTTTGCCGGATCCCGCGCGGGTTCGGCCGGCTCAGGTCATCAGGATGCCCACCGAAGGGCTTAGGCGCCCGACGAGGCCGCCGGGGGCGCCTGCGTCGAGCCACCGCCGACACCCTTCCCGGGGCTGTTCCCGGGCGCGGGGCTGGAGTTGGGCGTCGCGCTCCGGGTCCGCTCTTCCATCATCTGGCTGTACGCGTAGAAGACCATGATCGCCGGGATCGCGATCTTCTCACCCGCCTTGCGGCTCAGCTGCTCGAGCGTCTGCACGCCCCCGGACTGAACCTCCGCCGTCAGGTCCTTCAGCGCGTTGTCAAACACCTGAATGAACGACGCGAAGACCTTGTACTCCTGCTCGTTCCGCGGCATGAAGTTGCTCGCGCCGGGCAGATTCGTCGGCAGCACGAAGTACCACCGGTTCTTCTCGCGCTTCATGATGAGCCCGATCGGCGGCAGCACCGGCTTGTTGTCGTACAGCAGCGCCACCGTGTTGTCGTCGACCAGTGTCGTGGACACCTTGTCCGCGCTCTCCTGGAAGAACCGATACGGATCCACCAGCAGCGAGGTGATCGCGTCGTCGAACGCGTCGCGCTGCGCCCGCGGAGGCGGGCCCGACCGCCGCTGCCGATTCGTCCCGCCCGCTGCGCCAGCGCGCGGCCCCTGATTCCCGAACTGCGAAGCAAGCTGCGAGAACAAGTTCGAAGGCTTGCCCTCACGCGCGGCCTGCTCTGCCCGGGCACGCAGCTCGGCGACCTCGGCCGGGAAACGACGGTCGACTTCCTTGCCCAGCACCTGCGCCGTGCCCAGCAGCCGACCGAGGCGCGCGTACAGCGCGCGCATCTGATCGTTCTCGGCGTAGATCAGCCTCGCGACCTGCTCGGCCCGCCCCTGCTCGATCAGCGTCCGCGCGGTGCGGATCGTCTCCTCGGGCGTGACCTGACTGAGCCGGGGCTCGCGGTCGCAGCCGGTGAGCGAGAGGCTCGCGAGCGTGAGCATCACCAGGGTCAGCGCCCGAACGAGCCCGCGAGAGAGACTGTGCATCAGCATGGGGTATTGTTCGCGTGCCGGGCGCCCGCGGATGGGCCCGGCCTCACCCTCCTTTGGAGAGCCCCAGCGTGATCCGGATCACCGTGAACGGAACCCCCCGCGAAGTGCCCGAGGGCACGACGGTGCAGCAGCTCGTCGAGCTGCTGGGGCTCGGCGGGCAGGCCGTCGCGGCCGAGGTGAACAAGCGCCTGATCCCCCGCAAGGACCGGGCCCAGACGCCGCTGGCCGAGGGGGATTCGGTCGAGCTGGTGAGCCTCGTGGGCGGCGGGTGAACCGCCGGGCGTTCCTACCCTGCGGGCATGACCGGATCGACCACGCCCCACTCCTCCCAGCCGCCTCTGCCGCCCGACCTGCCCCTGAAGATCGCCGGCACCGTCTACGCGAGCCGCCTGTTCGTCGGGACGGGCAAGTACAAGACCTATGACCTGATGCGGACCTCGCTCGAGGCCTCGGGCTGCCAGGTGGTCACGGTCGCGGTCCGGCGCGAGCGGCTCTACAACGAGCGCGGCGAGAGCCTGCTGTCGTATCTGGACCTGAAGAAATACACGATTCTGCCCAACACCGCGGGGTGCTTTACCGCCGAGGACGCCATCCGCGTCGCGCGCCTTGGGCGTGAGATCCTCGAACAGCTCGACAACCCGGGCGCGTCGTGGGTCAAGCTCGAAGTGCTGGGCGACAAGAAGACGCTGCTGCCCGACCCCGCCGCGACGATCGAAGCGACGCGTGTGCTCGCGCGTGAGGGGTTCAACGTGCTGGCGTACACGAGCGACGACCCGATCGCGGCGGTGCGGATTAAGGAGGCGGGCGCCGTGAGCGTGATGCCCGCGGGGAGCCCGATCGGCTCGGGCCAGGGCGTGCTGAACCGCAACAACATTGTGCTCTGCCTGGAGCTGCTCAAGCAGGGCGACCCGGGATATCCCGTCATCGTCGACGCGGGCGTGGGCAGCGCGAGCGACGTCGCGACCGCGATGGAGCTGGGCGCCGACGGCGTGTTGCTGAACACCGCGATCGCCCATGCCGCGGACCCCGTCCGCATGGCTCGCGCGATGAAGGCGGGCCTCGAGGCGGGGCGCGATTCGTACCTGTCCGGGCGCATCCCCAAGCGCTTGTACGCGACCGCGAGCAGCCCGTGGGAAGGGACGATCAGCTACATCCCCGGGGAGTGAGCGGGCCAGCGCAGAATTCTGAGCGCCTCGGGGTCGGACAGTGCATCGGCAAGGCCCCGGCAGCCGATTTTGCTCGGGTGCCCCGTGCGGGGCCGTCGGGCGCGTGGTACAGTCCGGCTCTGGGTTGTTGGAGGTCTTCGCGTGCGGTGGATGCAGCGGGTTCGGCTCAAGGTGCTGACGATCACGGCGATTCTCGTCGCGACCGCGGTCGCGTTGGTCTCCGTGCTCGCGCTGCCCGCCTGGGGCGTCTGGATCGGCGCCGCCGCGGCCGTCGCGCTCGTCGTCAATACCGTCGCCAGCCGCCTTAGCTCCAACGTCTGCCTGGGCTGCGGGCACGACCTTGCCCACGAGGCCCGCGGCGAGTTCGGCGTCATCTGCCCCAAGTGCGGCTCGGTCAACGAGACCCGCTACTTCGCCGACCTCCGCAGCGAACGCCCCGAAGCGCTCCCCGACCACGCCCGCGACGACGAAGCGCCCAAGGCCTGAGCGCGCCCGCGCGTTCGCAACCTGCCGCCCACTGGCCCGGCGTTACGCCCGATACTGATCGATCAGCGCTCGGACCTGTTCGGGGTTGGGGCAGTTCTTCATCACGATCTCGATGCCGTCCTGCGCGCTCGAGGAGATGCCGATCTCGCCCACGCGCAGCAGGCGCTGGGAGAACGACTGCTTGGTGGTGAGGTTCGTGATGTTCTGGTGGTAGATCTCGCTGACAGAGCGTGAGAGGAGGCCTTCGCGTTCGATGACGCGCCGGCTCGTGATCTCCAGTCCCTCGCCCAGGGTGTGGATCTTCCAGACGCCCAGCGTGACCAGCGCCGCGACGAGCACCGCGAGCGAGGCCCACATGAGCACGGCGTGGTGCTGGATCGGGCCGAAGTAGATCAGCCCGCCCGCGCCCGCGAGGACGAGCAGCACGAGCCCGAGGAACGAGAAAGGCCGCGCGCCGAACATCGCGGGTCGGATCAGCGCAACGCGGTGCTCACGCGGGCCGGACTTGACGGGCTCGCCGGGCCTCGGAGGCGCAGTCGGAGCCCTCGCGGCCGGCTCCTCAACCGCCCGCTCAACACGCACGGCCGAGTCCTCGCCGGGCTCGCCCGCAACAGCCGTCGGCGCAGGGATCACATTCACGTCGCCGCAGCCCGGGCATTCGACCTTTCGGCCGGCGAGTTCGTCGTCGACCTCAAGCAGTTTCTGGCATCGGTCGCAGCGGACGCGGATCATGGCACATTCCCCGAGAGGTTCGAGGGCGAGAGCCTCTCGCCCTCCGGGCTGACACAGCGGTCATTGGGACTTCAGCCGTTCCACTTCCGCTGCGCCGGGCCCGTGTAGATCGTGAGCGGGCGGATGAGCCGGTTGTTGGCGTGCTGTTCGAGCACGTGGGCGCACCAGCCGCTCATGCGCGCCGCGACGAAGATCGGCGTGTACTGCGGCACGGGGATGTCCATCGTGAAGTACGTCATGCCGCACGGGAAGTCGACGTTCGGATGGATGTTCTTGTCGCGGAGCATGATGGCCTGGACTTCCTCGCCGATCTCGAACCAGCGGGCCCAGTCCTTGCCGCGCTTTTCCGCCAGCGCCCG
>JANRKN010000020.1:0-6507 GCA_033763435.1 Planctomycetota bacterium | reverse complement strand
CTCGCGGTGGTGGTGCTCGCGCTCGGGCTGCTGGGCATCGCCGCGGTCTTCCCGGTGGTGATCCGCCAGCAGCGCGACTCGCGCGATCAGACGTTGAGCGTCGGCATGCTCCAGGCGGCGCCCGCGATGCTCGAGGCCGCGGCGGAGGGTAAGGGCCTGCTTTCGCCCGCGCAGCACTGGTACGACGACCGCGCGCTGTCGTCGACGAGCAACCCGGTCTTCCCGCCGCCCCCTGCTAGTAATCCGCCCGTCCCATTCGATCCGTACGCAAGCGTGCAGTACGACTATCGCTGGGAGACCCAGTTTGATTGGTGGGGCGCGAACTTCTATCAGAGCCGTGACCGGATCACGGTGTTTGAGCGTTTCCGTCAGCGTGGCGAGCTGGTGATCGGCGGCGGAACGCGCGCGCCTGAGTCGGACGATCTGCCGCCGGTGCTCACGGGCATCCCGTTCTCGCCCGATCAGCGGCTGGTCTTCCCGCAGTCGGCGCGGCTCATGCCGGCGATCGGGTCGGGGCTGGATCCTGAGTTTGTTTGGGACGTCGTCGCGCGGCGCACGCGGCGCGGGAGCGTTGAGATCGCGGTCTTTATCCGCCGCATCGACGGGCGCATCCCGGTGCAGGCCAACGAGCGCCTGGCCGATGTGCTGAGCGAGGTGGACAGTAACGGGCGTCCCCGCGCGCTGGCGATCGCGGAGGACTCGGGCGAGCGCTCGCTGGGCAACGGCGGCGTGGGCAACTCGGGCGCGGTGTACAGCTTTGTGCGTTCGGTTGGGCGCGCAGCTCGGTCGCAGCCTTCGGTGACGATCGTCAATGCCCGCGAAGGCACAGTCGAACTCAATGACACGACGACCCCGTCCACGACGCTGACGTTGCGTCAGATTGGCCAGAAGGTGGTCGACGAGACCGGTGTGGTGCGCACGGTGGTTGACATCGATGCGCTCTCAACAACGCGGTTCCGTCTGCGGCTCGATCCGCCCTTTGGTGAGAACTTCTCGGTCAACCGGCCCGACTTGAACGCGAATCAGATTCAGCTGATCTACACGCCGCAGATCCCCGTCGCGGTGCAGGTCCGGGAGTATGCGCGATGAACAGGCTCATCCGTCGTCAAGCACGGTGCACGGTCTCGCGGGCGGGGAGCTTCGGCGGTGCCTCGGCGCGGGGCTCGGCCGGCGGCTTCACGCTGCTGGAGATCCTGATCGCGGTGGGCGCGACCGCGCTGATCGCCGTCGGCATCGCGTCCATCTTCCAATCGGTGGGTGAGACCGTCCGCGTCGGTAAGCGCGTGAGCGCGCTGAATCAGACCGCGGCGCAGATCGAGCGGCACATGCGCGAGGACTTCCGCAATCTCGACCGCCGCGGGTTCATGGTCATCCGCAATTCGCTCGCGGTGACGCGCGACCCGTTCAATGGGCGTGTGGACGCGAGCGATGTCGAGCTGTACCCCGACGACAATCGCCCGCGCCGTCGGCGCGTTGATGAGGTCATGTTCTTCGCTTCGGGCGACTACGTGAGCGCGCGGCCGCCGCTGGACGATCGCTTCGTCGCGCGGTCCAACTCAGCACGGATCTACTACGGGCACGGGCAGCGCTGGGTGCCTCAGGATGCGCAGGCGTTCCCGAACAGCCCGTACCACACGCCGATCAGCGCGGACATCACCGACTCGCGCGACTCGCAGAATGCCGGCGCGTTTCAGACCTACGCCGCGTTGCTCAACGACGCGGGCCTGGGCCAGCAGCCCAGCGGCGGGCGCGTGAACCCGAACCAGTACGCCTCCTCGTGGGTGCTCGCGCGGCAGGTCACGCTCCTGCGCCCGCCCATGCCCTCGGCAGCGGCGGCGCCCTCGAGCAGCGTGTTCGATGTTGCGGCCGGCTCGCCCCTTCTTCTCGACACGCCCGTGCAGATTGCGCTGCAGCCGGCGATGCCGACGATCTTCCGCGGGATCTCGCGTGCGGGCGGGTGCGTGGTGGGCGGCTACACGGGCCAGCGCGATACGGACAGCGGGCTGCTGCGCCCTCAGTGGCAGAGTTCGGGCACGCTGAATTCGATGCGGTCGGTGGCGGAGGCCGCCGCGGCTATTCCGTCGACGGCGTCGGGCCTGGTCGATATCGCCGCGACGAGCCTGCCCGAGATCATGTCGTTCGTGCAGGGCTCGCCGATCAACGGTCTGGCGTTCGCGCCTTCGGAGATCGCCGGGTGCAACTTCCTGCCGACGACGTTCACGCGCTCGAACGGGCTTGCGCTGGCGCAGGCGTGGATGCTCGAGGCGTTTCCGTCGAACTCGCCCCACATGACGTTCATCGCGGGTTCGCCGGGCTTTGAGGCCCAGCGCGTGGACGCGATCGATCAGCGCCGGGTGCGGGTGGAGACGTACCCGCCCGGTCTGGTGGAGGCGATGCGTCAGACGGCGGCGCCCAACTCGCAGGCCGCGCGTGAGCAGGCCGTCAGCCTCGCGGATCAGCAGATGCTGCTGAATCAGGCGTTCATCCCGGGCGTGTCGGAGTTCATCGTCGAGTGGAGCTTCGGCAAGCGCGGGCTGGATCAGGCCAACCGGCGCAACGTGACGATCAACGGCGTCGTGCAGGACGTGCGCAATCAGATCCTCTGGCACGGGCTGCGTCCCACGCCTGAGGAGATCGATGCGCCGACGAACAGCCGGGGCTGGCGCCGCGTGCATTCCGCGGCCGTCGCGCCCTACCGACCCGCGCCCACGCGCACCGCCGCGAACGACCTGCCCGAGCAGCTCGTGACGGACGCGCAGGGCCGCCCGATCGTCCCTGCGATGATCCACGGCGCGCAGCTCGACGGGCAGGGACTGGATGACCCCGACAACGGCGGCAGCACGGTCGACAGCTTCAGCCGCGCCGCCGCGGGTGCAACGCCCGCGTATCTGATGTCGTACTTCGGCTACTCGGCGCTGGACACGGCGGACTCGGCCAACCGCGCGCTGACCGAAGAGGTCGTGAACGTGCCGTTGCCGCGGCTGCTGCGGTTCACGTTCCGACTGACGGATCCTCAGGATCCGACGATCGAACAGACGTATCAGGTGGTCATCGACCTGGATGACCCGGGGGTCTGAGTGGGGCCGGGGCGGCGGGCGGCTGGGTTGGGCCTTCGGGTGTGCGCCGCGACTCTGATTCGCTGCTTTGCGGGTTTGCTCCTTGGGGCTGGCTGGAGGTTCGAGCATGGAACAGCGCATGAATGGTTCGGAGCGTGACGTGAGTCTGGCGCAGGATCTCGCGGCGTCGGCCGGCGGGGTTGAGAGCGTCGCGGCGCGTCGCGGCCTGCGTGCGTGGGCGCGGCGCGCGCTGCGCGAGCGTCGCAAGGGCACGGTGCTGCTGTTCGCGCTGGGCGTGCTTGCGCTGCTGGCGGTCATCATGCTCGTCTACTTCTCGCTGGGCCGGGCCGATCGCAGCGCGTCGGTTGCGCTCGCCGAGCGCTCGAACACCAGCGAGGTCGGGCGTGATGTCGCGGGCTACATCCTTGATGTGGTCAGCCGCAGCACGACCGCGACGTACGTCGAAGGCCGCACGCTCGACAACCGACTTGTGCTCCGCCGCAAGGGCTTTGATATTCCCTGGACGGCCTGGTCGAACAACAGCGTGCTGAACATCCCGACGACCGGGAACACCACGACGATGTGGTCGGCTCTGAACTGGAACAGCGTCGCGCCCGTGTGGCAGGACCGCGAAGGCTTCGACCCCGCGGGCACGGGCCTCAGCGGCGGTTCGCCTTGGCTCGCCTCGACCGAGCCGACGTACCTGGACTTCAACCGCGATCTGTACTCGGGCAATCTCTTGGCCGGGGATTTCGGCGCCGGGGACATCCAGCAGGATCGCAACCCGTGGGTCGCGCACCGCGACTGGATGCACATCTCGAACATCGCGCCGACGGGCCGGTTCGTGAACCTGTACGAGCTGCGTCCGCGTCTGGGCCAGGCCGCGAACGTGAACTGGACCGTCGGATTCGATGTTCGCCCGCGTGACATGTCGCGCCGGCTGAGCCTGCTTGACAGCGTCAACGGCAGCGTGGTGAACCCTACGTGGGTGCCAGACTTCTGGAGCCCAAATCAGAATCCCCCGAACATTTCGACACCGTCGAGCGCGAATATCAATAGCACAGATCTGTTTGTACACCGCCCCGCGTTCTGGTCGAACCGGCAGGTCGGCGCGTTCCGTCCGACGGCGATGCCGACGCCCACCGGCAACATCAACGTCGACCCGTACTACGCGCCGTACCAGTGGGCCGACGCTGACGGCGACGGGTTCTTCGACAGCCGCTGGCAGGAGCTGGTGGACGACCGCGGGTCCAACGGCGCGCTGTCGCGCGTGCTGGCCGACACGCGGTTCCGCTACTTCGTCGCGACGCGCATCGTCGACCTCTCGGCGCTGATCAACGTGAACACGGCGGGCGACCTGCTCGCGCGCGCCAGCGTGACGCCCGACGCGGCGCAGCGTCAGGGCCTGAACGCGCCGGACTTCTCGTTGCCGACCGTCCGCAACGAGGACAACCTTCTGTACGAGACGGTCGGCCAGTCGCCCACGATCGGCGCGACGCCCGCGGACATCGACCTGCGCCGCCTGCTGACCGCTCGCGATGTCACCGAGATGACCCTCGCGCTCTCGGCAACGCAGGTGCAGGACAACTCCGAGTACTACATCGGCATCCCGCGCGATCAGAGCGACCCGAACTATGAGGCGTCCGACGCTCTGCGCATGCGCGGCGCCGGCCTCCTGGCGTACGAATCGCTCGCGCGCACCGTTTCGGGCGCAGCGGCGCCGAGTTTCGAGACCGCGCTCGACGGCGGTGTGCGTGAGAACGACCTCTTCCGGCGCTTCCGCGGCCTGGAGCGCACGACGAGCAACCCCGACGAGGTCAAGGCGTACGACATTCAGGCGCGTGCCCGCTGGTTCTCGCTCGCGACCGGCGACGCGGGCCTGATGGCCGGCGAACCCGTCCGCCCGCGCTTTGATGCGCACGACCTTCAGGAACTGCTCACCCGGCGCATGGTGAACGACTCCGAACGCCTCTCGGGGCTGGAGACCGTGCTGGGCGGGCGTCTTGGCGTGTCGAGCAACGCGAACGCGGTCTCGGTGTCTGGGCCGCGGATCGAGAATCTCAGCCCGGTGCGCGAGAACCGGAGCACGACGGGCGAGCTCGACCGGACGAACATCGATCGGTCGTACAAGCTCGCGCTGACGGACCTGCGCCAGCGCTTGACGACGCTGTCGGGTGCGCGGCCCATCCGCTCGGCGGCCCGTGTCGTCACCCCCGCGGCCAACCCCACGGACGCGCAGGTCGCGAACCTTCGGCGGAGCATGGAGCGCCTCGTCGATGCCGACGCGATGTCGAACGTCGAGTGGCGCCGGGCCGCCAATGCGGCGCAGACGCCGTTCATGGTGCAGATCCAGGGCTTCATGGTCGACAAGATCGACGCGCTGCGCCGCGGGACGGATGTCGCGGTCGATGCGCAGGCCGCGCTGTGGACCGTCGCGGCCCAGTCGGGCCGTGTGGGCCGCCCCAGCGGACGCAGCGACCTTCCGAACTTCGCGATTCCCGACTTTGTGAACGGCGGGTTCGTGGGTCGCTTCACCGACGCGCAGGCCGAGGCGTACGAAGCGCTGACGGCCAAGGAGATTGCCGACAACGCCAACATCTTCGACAACTACCGCGACGACCTGCGGTTTGTGCCGCCGACACGCTCGATCCTGGGCTCGGTCTACATCGATCCGCGGATCCAGGGATTTGTGCTCGACACGCTGCCCGCGAACGGCAATCAGCCCAACCACGCAAACCCGTACTTCCTCGTCAACCCGATCTTCCGTGCGTATGCCAACATGCTGCTGCCCTTCAGCGAGGAGCGCGACGCCTCGGGCGGGACAGCGTGGAATCGCCAGCGTGCCGCGGCCGATCCGCTCCGCACGCTGAGCTACGGCCAGAGCGCGACGAACTACTCCCAGGCGCGGTCGGCCGACGGCGTGGGCACGTCCAACGGCGACCAGCGCCCCGTGCGCGGGCCCGAGTTTGCGCTGCGACTGGCGGCGAGCCTCACCGTCAACGCGATGGACATGTGGGACAACGACGGGCTGGGCATCCCCGGCTCGGGGAACATTGATCCGAACAATCCCTACGGCCGCGCGGGCGTTGGCCCCAACGACGGGGTGGTTCCGTTCCCGCCCGATGCACGCGAGAGCCCGGACAATCTCTCGAACGCGAACAGGGCGCAGAACCAGGAGCCCTTCGCCAGCCGCTGGCCTCTCACGACCGCGTACACGCTTCTGATCGATGCGGATATTCGCGACCCGCAGCGCCATCATCAGCTCCTTCGGGGCAGCCTGATCAACCCCGCCAGCGTCGGCAGCGAGCCCGGCGATATCGACAACACCGGGCGCAACGCTTGGCCGTTCTATCGCGCGATCATCGACGCGAGCTCGCTGAACCAGGCCGTGGACCCGACGACCAACGCGCGGCGCACGCCGGGCGGCAAGGTCCAGCCGCGCCTGCTGCTG
>JANRKN010000019.1:0-10416 GCA_033763435.1 Planctomycetota bacterium | reverse complement strand
CGTCAGCACCACCGCGGCGCTTGTCCGCACACCCGCCTGCTCGAGCACGTCGGGGTTGGTGACGTCGCCGTAGATCACGTCACGCCCGAGGTCCGCCTGTCGGCGCACGGTGCGAGGGTTCATGTCGATCACCGTGTGCGGGACCTGCAGCACCTTCAGCCGCTCAGCCACGTTGCGCCCGATCGGGCCATAGCCCGCGATGATCACGCGCTGAGATGGGCCCCCCTCGGCGCCCGCGTGCGCGCCCTCCCCATGCTCGCGCCCGTGGTGCCGGGCATCCAACGAGGTCACTCCTTTGAACCACGGCGGCGGCTTCACCGGATCAAGCGTTGACGCCAGCTTGCACGCCGGTCCCACCAGCAGAGGCGTCGCGATCAGCGAGAGCATGACGATCGCGACCAGCTGCCCATAGACATCGGGCGGGACGATCTTCCCCGCGCCCGCGAGCACCACCAGCGTGAACTCGCCGGCATTGGCGGTGTACGCCGCGGCGAGCACCGCGACCGACCCGCTCGCGCCCAGCGCCCACGACGAGAGCGCGATCACCGCGAACTTGACCAGCACGAGCATCACGAGCCCGAGCCCGATGATCGGGATGTCGCCCACGAGCGCGCCGGGGATGACCTTGAGCCCGATGACGGTGAAGAACACCGCCATGAGGATGTCGCGCAGGGGCGAGATCTGCCCGCTGAGTTGATACCGGAAAGGTGTGAACGTGAGCACGAAACCCGCGAGAAACGCGCCCATCTCGGGGCTGAAGCCCAGCGCGGCGGTGCCCAGCCCCGCGCCCAGCGCGATCGCCGCGGAGAGCACGAGCACCAACTCACCGGAGGCCACCTTCGCGACCTCTTCGAGCAGCCTGGGCAGGACATACTTGCCCGCGAGCAGGATCACACTCACCCCCGCGAGCCCGAGCACCGCGGTCAGCCCGAGGTTCAGGGTCATCGAGCCCGAGCCGCCGAGCTGCTCGGCGAGTTTCGAAGCAAGGTTGGGCCCCTGACCGCTGGACTGCACGCCCGCCCACGTCGCGATCAGCGGCACGACCGCGAGCGCGACGACCGAGAGCAGGTCCTGCATGATCGAGATGCCGATGCCCAGCCGTCCGTGGATGCTCTTGAGCTCGCGCCGGGCCTGAAGCACCTTGATGAGCACGGCGGTCGAGGACATGCTCAGCGCCATCGCCGCGATGAGCGCGACGGGCGGGCTGAGGCCGAACAGCATGCCGATGGGCCACGAGACGCCCGCGAAGACCAGCGTGGAGGCGAGCCCGATACCCAGAATCGAGACCATGCCCCGGCGGATCTCCGACACATCGAGATGCAGCCCGATGCCGAACATCAGGAGCACCGTCGCGAGGCCCGACATGCGCTCGATGCTCTCAGCCTCGCGCACGAGCCCGAGCACGCCCGGCCCGACGAGCACGCCGGCGAGCAGATACCCCGGGATCGTCTCGAGCTTCAGACGCCCGAAGATCGTCGCGACGATCGCCGCGGTGCCGAGCACGACGAGCAGGTCGACCGCGGCCACCGGCGCATTGCCGACGACCAAGGTCGTGTGAACGAACGTCGCGTCAAGCCCGTGGATCATGCGGGGTGAGCGTACGCCGCCCACGCGCGAGTCACGCCCTCTCGCGCGCTCGCCGGACGTGCACCGCCAGCAGCATCACGTCCGCGGGAGTCACGCCCTCGAGCCGCCCGGCCTGCCCGAACGTCGCCGGACGGAACCGCGCGAGCGCCGCACGGGCCTCGGCGCGCAAGCCATCCAAGGCGCCGTAGTCAATCTCCGCCGGGATGCGCCGATGCTCGAGCTCCGCGTGGCGCTTGATCTCTGCCCGCTGGCGCTCAACGTACGGCTCGTACATCCGCTCGGCGAAGACCGCGCGCCAGACCGCCCGCGGATAGTCGCGGGGCGTGCCCGCCGAGCGCGTCGCGTGCACGAAGTGCGGCTCGTCAAACTCCGGCATGCGGAGCCACTCGCGGATGGGCCGTCCCTGAAACCTTGCCGATGCCGCGATCGCATCCAGCTCCGCCATCAGTCTCGTCCGCTCGCGCCAGGCACGCACGCGCGCGCCCTGCACCCCGTCGCCCTGACGCAGCAAGCCCCACTCGACCGCGCGCGCGCTCAACCGCTCGGCCGCGTTATCAGCTCGCAGCATCATCCGGTGCTCGGCCCGGCTCGTGAACATCCGGTACGGCTCCACGGGCGTCTTGGTCACCAGATCGTCCATCAGCACGCCCGCGTACGCCTCGTCGCGCCCGAGCACGACCTCGCTCTGCCCGTTCACAAACCGCGCCGCGTTCAGGCCCGCGATCAGCCCCTGCGCCCCGGCCTCTTCGTAACCGCTCGTGCCGTTGATCTGCCCCGCGAGAAACAGCCCCGCGACGCGTTTGGTCATGCCCGTTGCGTAGATCTGGTGCGGGCGCACCATGTCGTACTCGACGGCATATCCGTACCGCAGAATCTCCGCACGCTCGCACCCGGGCAGCGAGCGCACGATCGCGTCCTGCACGTCCGCCGGCAGGCTCGTCGAGATGCCGTTGGCATAGACCCAGTCGTCGCGCAGGCTCTCGGGCTCGAGGAACACCGTGTGGCTCTCGCGCTCGGCGAACCTCACGACCTTGTCCTCGATGCTCGGACAATAGCGCGGGCCCACCGACTCGATCTGTCCGGAATACATCGGCGCGCGGTGCAGATTCGCGCGGATCGCCTCGTGCGCCGCCGGGCCCGTCTGCGACTCGCGGCAATCGACCTGAGGCAGCAGCGGAAACATCCCACCCCGCAGCACAAAGCCCGCCTCGCGCCAGGCCGAAAGCCTCCGGCGCGCTTCCTCGCGTCCGCCCTCGCCGAAGCGCGTGTCCTCGCCCGCCGACCATTTCTCGATGCGCCAGCCCGCGTCGCCGTGCACATCGGCAAAGGGCACGGGCGGCTCATCGCCCCGCTGCTCGCGCAAGCTGAGCCAGTCGATCGACCCTCGCCGCAGCCGCGGGGGCGTGCCGGTCTTCAGGCGGCCAAGCTCAAAGCCCAGCTCGCGGAGCATGCCCGAGATGCCGACCGCCGCGGCCTCGCCGAAGCGACCGCCCTCGCGCTTCTCTTCGCCCGTGTGCATCAGCCCGCGCATGAACGTGCCGGTCGTCAGCACCGCCGCATCGCAGGCAATCCGCGTGCTCTCGCGCGGGGCTGAGGCCCGCAGGATCGGCTCTTCCCCCCGCCCGTGCGCGTGCTCGCCCGCGATGGTGCCGCCCGCCGCACGAGGCCTGACCCACACCGCGCGGATTCGACCATCCTCGACCTCGAGCCGGTCAACCTCCCCCGCGACAACCGCAATGCCCGGGCGCGAGGCGAGCAGCATCTGCACCGCCTCGGCATATGCATGCTTGTCGCACTGCGCGCGCGGGCCGTGGACCGCCGGCCCCTTGCTGGTGTTGAGGACCTTGAACTGAATCCCCGTCGCGTCGGTCGCGAGGCTCATGACCCCGCCCAGCGCGTCGATCTCGCGGACAAGCTGGCCCTTGGCCAGGCCCCCGATCGCGGGGTTGCACGACATCACGCCGACCTTGGTCGGATCGATCGTCACGAGCACGACGCGGGGCGCTGCGTCTTCCGCGCAGCCCATCCCACAACCAAGCGCATTCGCCGCGGCCCACGCCGCCTCGACGCCCGCGTGCCCACCGCCGATCACCACCACCGCCGCGCTGGTTGGCACCGCGCCGCTCATGACGTCCACTCGCGCCCCGTGCGCGGACCGGGCGAGTTCTGACCGATTGCGCGAAGCGCCGCACGGTCTTGGTCGGTCAGCGTCTCGGGCCTCGGCGGCACGACCTTGACCACCGCGTACAGATCTCCCTGCCGGCCCTGCGGATCGTGGATGCCCCGGCCCTTGAGGCGCAGCTTCGCGCCGCTGGGCGTGCCCGCAGGGATCGCGACCTCGACCGCTCCTCGGGGCGTCGGCACCTCCACCGTCGCGCCGAGCGTCGCCTCGGTGATCGAGAGCGGCAGGTCCATCGCGAGGTCCAGGCCTGTCCCCTTGGCCGCGCCCTCGCCGCGCCGATAGAGCGGGTGCTCGCCGATCCGCACCGTCAGCAGCAGGTCCTGCTTCTCGCCCGTCGCACTCGCGGGCACACGCAGCACCGCGCCCTCGTCGATCCCGGCGGGGACCTTGACGTCGATGGTCTTCGTGCCCGACAGGCCGCTGACGCGCACGGACTCGGCCCCGCCCAGCGCCGCCGTCATGAACGAGATGGGGAGCTCGCGCGTGACGGACGCACGCTGCGCCTTGCCCGCACGGCCGCGAGGTTTCTTGCCCCCCGCGCGGACGAAGTCCTCAAAGTCGCTGGAGTCCCCCGGCGCCTTGAAGAAGGCGTCAAACATCGAAGAGAGATCTTCGGGGTCGAACGCGCCGCCACCCCCACTACCCCCACCACCCGCCGCGCCGGGCCGGCCGCCGACATTGCTCCACGAGTACGTCCCGCGCCGGCCTCCACCGCCCCCGCCACCCCCGAAGCCCGCGCCAAAGCCCGCCCCGAAGTTGGGATCCAACCCCGCCTCGCCGAACTGGTCGTACAGCTTGCGCTTCTTCGCGTCGCTGAGCACCTCGTACGCGTGGTTGATCTTTGAAAACTTCTCCGCGGCGTCCGCCGCCTTGTTCACATCCGGATGATGCTCACGCGCGAGCTTGCGATACGCGCGCTTGATCTCCTCTTCGCCCGCGCTCCGGGCGACGCCCAACACCTGATAGAGATCTCGCTCGGCCATCGGCCGCATGGTATGGACCCGGGCCCGCGATCACAAAAACACCCACGAAAAAGGCCCGAGGCGTGCATGCCTCGGGCCTGGGGAATCGATCAGTCTCGCCGAGACTCAGTTGGGCTTGGCCGGCTGCGTGGCAGGCTGGGTCGCGGGCTTCTCGTTCGAGTGGTCGTGCCCATCGTGGTTATGGCCGTCGTGATTGTGACCATCACCGCCCGAGGCGGGCGCCGCCGGAGCCGCGGGAGCGGTCGGGGCCGTGGGGGGCGCGACCGGACGATCGACCGCCTTGATCTCCACCTCGAAGTACAGCGTCGAGCCCGGCGGGATCGGCCCGGCCGGACGATCGCCGTAGCCCATCGCGGGCGGCACCACCAGCCGGACGATCGAGCCCTTGCTCAGCCCGAGCAGGCCCACGTTCCAGCCTTGGATCAGTCCGCCGTGCTGGAACACCAGGGGCTGACGCCCCGGCGCCAGCGAGGTATCAAACTGCGTCCCGTTCGCGAGCCACCCGGCGTAGTTGGCCGCCACGCGGTCGCCCGTCGTGATCGCCGTCTGGCCATCGCCCTTGCTGAACGTGATCACCGCCAGCCCGCCTTCCTTGCGGTCGACGGTCACGCTGGGCGTGAACTTCTTGAACGTGTACCGCTCATTCTCGCCCGAGCCCCACACGATGCGCCCGTCGCCCGCGATGCCCCGGTCGATGCTCGTCATCGTGTCGCCCGCGATCGACAGCTCGCTGGTCATCTCGACCGCGCCGCCGACGCCGGTCGGATACGGATAAGGCGTCTTGCCCGTAAACCCGTCGGCCGTCACGGTGAGGTCCAGGTCCAGCGTCGCGTACAGATCGCTGCGAGCAATCGCCGGGAACAAATCCGGCGCGGCCCACAGGCCCGCAAGCTGCGGCGCCGAGGCGATCGAGCGGACGAGCGGCTCCGAGCCGCGGTTGATCTCGTACGTCCGCAGGCGGTGCCCGCCCTTGTACGCGTAGATCTGGAAGATGGCCGTGCGGTACGGGCGGTGCATCGCGTCGGCCCGCGCAGCCTCGACATACAGCGCGTCGGGCACGTCGGGCAGCTTGACCGGCGCGATGTTCAGCACGATCTCGGTCGTCTGCGCCGCATCGTCGCCCTGCTTGACGGGCGTGCTCTTCCACGAGCCGCGGAGGGCGTTGCCGATCTTCGCAATATCCTCGCTCGACCACGACGGCGACTCGGGAGCCGGCGCCGCCGCGGGCTGGGCGGCCGGGGCCGCGGCATCCTGGGCCAGCGCCAGACCGCTCGAAGCGAGCAGCGCCGCCGCGGTCACGATGGGAATCAGCGTCTTCATTCGCAGGGGTTCCTCAGAGTTGAAGTTGAACGTTCAGGGCGTCTATCGGTCTACGCGGGCCGTTCAGGCCAGTTCGGGGAACAGCTTCACGGTCGCGCCGATCAGGTCCTTCACGTGGCTGATCGACTCGTTCATGAACTTCTGCTCCTCGTCGTTCATCTTGAAGGTCACGATCCGCTCGACGCCCTTGGCGCCCAGCACCGCCGGCACGCCCACGAACAGGCCCTTGCCGCCGTTCATCGCCGCCGCGCCGAACTCCTTCTCGCAGAACGCCGCGCTGGGGATCACGCGCTTCTTGTCGCGCACGATCGCCTCGACCATCTCGATCGTGCCGGCGCTGGGCGCGTACCACGCGCTCGTCCCCATCAGCTTCACGATCTCGCCCCCGCCCACCTTCGCGCGGTCCACGCACGCCTGGATCTTCTCGGCCGGCAGCAGGTCCTGCACCGGGATCCCGTTCACGCTCGTCAGGCGAGGCAGCGGCACCATGTCGTCGCCGTGACCGCCCAGCAGCAGGCCCTGGATGTCCTCGACGCTCACGCCCAGCTCCATCGCCAGGAACGCCTTGTACCGCGCGACGTCCAGCGCGCCCGCCTGACCGATCACGCGGGGCGCGGGGAAGCCCGTGACCTTCCACATCACGTACACCATCGCGTCGAGCGGATTGCTCACCACGATCACGATCGCGTTGGGCGCGTACTGCTTGATGTTCTGCGCGACGTTCTTCACGATGCCGGCGTTGATGCTCACAAGGTCGTCGCGGCTCTGGCCGGGCTTGCGCGGGACGCCCGCGGTGACGATCACCACGTCCGAGCCCTCGATGTCCTTGTAGTCAAACGTGCCGGTGATCCGCGAATCGAAGTTCTCGACGGGCCCGCAGCAGGCAAGGTCCAGCGCCTTGCCGCGGGGCATGTGCAGCTCGGGCTTGTCCTTGTTGGGGATGTCCAGCAGAACGACGTCGCCCAGCTCTTTCATCGCGATGGACCGCGCGCACTCGCCGCCGATATTGCCCGCGCCGATCACCGAAATCTTCGCCCGCCGCATCATGGTCTTGATCCTTCCGGGAATGAGTGTGACGACCCCACCTGCCCCGCCCGCCAACCCGATTCCCCACCCGTTCCCCACCCGTTCCCCGCCTCGGCCCAAGTATAGAACCCCGCCCTCGCCCGCCCCGCTCAGGGCTCCAAAGGCGCCTGCGGCTCGATCGTCGGCAGCGTCCGGCCCGCCAACGTCCGCTCCTGGCTCTGCGTCCACGCCAGCACCTCCGCCTGCGGAAACTCCGCCGCGACGCGACCCTTGCTCACCCACTCGACCAGCATCGGAAAGCCCGCGGGCAGCTCGTCGCGCATCGGCACGATCACGTCCCGCGCGGGCTGGCCGTCCTCAAACTGCCGGTACACCTGCCTCATCCCAGGCACCCGCCGCGACGCTGGCCACGCCTGACCATCGCGGCTGAGCCCCAGCGCCGACGCCACCGCCCGCACCACGCCAGCGCCCGCGGGCCGTCCCGTCCGCGTCTTCACAAACGCCGCCACCACCCCCGCGAACACCACCGTCCCGGGCTTAAGAATCCACACCTCGCCATCAAACCCCTCGGCGATCGCGCTCCCCCGCGCGCCCGCCCGCGCACCAGACGGCGCCGGCGCGACCATCCGCGGCAGCGGACTCACCAGCTCCAAACCCGCCTCGCGCGTCGCGCTCAGCGCAAGCCGCGCGTCGCTCACCAGCTCGGCCATCCCGCCGGGCATCGCCTCGCCCTTCCAAATCTCGTGCAGGTCGCGCGTGTACTGACGGATCATCACCTCCGCGCGGTCCTGGCCCACCTCGTAATCATCCGCCCCACCAGCCCCACCCGCGCCCCCACTTCCCGCACACACCATGTCCAGCTCGCCCAGCGCGTGCGTCAGCGCCTGCAGGCCGATCACCGCGGGCACCGAGGCCTTCCAGCGCGCGCCATCGCCCCCCGCCGGCAGCGCCACGGCCGCGCGCGCGAACTCCGTCCACTTCGACAGCAACAACGTCCACGTCAGCGTGCGTTCAGAACTCATGCGTGAGTCCAGCGTACTCCCGCCCTCCCGCAACCGCCTTACCCACGCGCCGCCCCCGCCTCCAAACCCAACGCCGCACGCACCGTTCGCTCCCAATCGCTCCGCAGCCGCCCGCGCGGGTCCACGCGGTCCTTGAGCCGCAGAAACTCGCGCAGCCTCGGATAGGCCCGCTCGAGCTGCGCGCCCGAGGCCCACGGGTGGTACGTCAGAAAGAAGTTCCCGCCCAGCGCCAGCGCCTCATCGATCAGCCCGCACGCCGCGGCACGCGTCCGCGCCAGGCCCACCTCGGTGTGCACCGCTCGCAGATTGAAAATCACGCACGCATAGTCCGCGCTCGCCCAAGGCAGCATCGTCGTGGTGTCACGCTGAATCGCCCGGATCGTGCCGTAGAGATCGTCCACGCCCAGCGACCGCAGCAGCGCCCGCGCGCGCGCCATGAATTCGGTCAACTGCCCGGGCGGCACGTCCAGCTCGGTGATCATCAGCGACTCGTCCGCCCCACCCCCACTACCACCCCCACCACCACCGCCGCCGACCACCCCACGTCGCTGCGCGAGAAACTCGGCATACTCCGGGATGTACGTCGCCAACTGCATCGTGTCGGCGAAGTAGACCCGCCCGTGCGTCGACAGATAGTGCTGCGCGAACAGCCCAAACGCGCGAGACTTGTCCCGGTGCGCAAGCTCCAGCAGCTCCAGCCACTTCTCCCGCGGCAGGTCCGCACCCTCACCGTCGGGCTCGACATCATCGCCCACGGCCTTGTAGCACGCCATCACGCCGCGCTTGAGAAACCCGTCGCCCTCCGGGTCGATCGCGTACTGAAAGTCCCCGTACTCGCACCCCTCGGCCACGCGGCGGTGCACCGCATTCATCGCGTCGTCCAAATCAAGCACATCGACGAGCCGCCGCACCTTGCGCCGACGCACAAGCCGCAGCGTCACCTCGGTCACGACGCCCAGCAGCCCGTAGCCACCGATCACCGCGCCAAAGAGTTCACGCTCGCGCTCACGCGAACATTCGACCACCTCGCCCTCGGGCGTGACGAGCCGGAACGACTCGACATCGTCAACGATCGGCCCGGCCGTGAGCACGCGGCCATGCCCGTTGCACGCGAGCGTCCCGCCGAGCGTCACATCATCCACGCCCGTCTGCTTCTGTCGGATGCCCCACCCGCTGCCCGCCGTCGCGCCGATCACCTCGGGCCACATCGCGCCCGCGCCGATCGTCAGCAGTCCGCGCTCGCGATCGAGCCTCGCCCCGCCCGTCAGCCCCGTCGTGTCCAGCACCACGCCCCCAGCCAGGAACGCCTGCCCGCCCATCGCGTGCCGCCCCCCCATCACCGAGAACGGCTCCCGCGCCCCGCGCACAAACGCGCACACTTCGCCCTCGTTCGCGGGCCTCACGACCCGCGCCACACGCGTGCGGTTCAGCCTCGAATGCACGTCATTCAGCTCGATCATGCCTTCCACCCGTGCGCTCAGCGCGCGCGCTCCTCCATCCATTCGCCGATCCGGTCGGCGTAGCCATCGAGCCGCCAGAACAGCAACTGATGCCCATAGCCCCAGCTCCAGCGCTCGGGCTTGCCCAGCCGCTCCCACAACAGTTCGCCGTAGCGCGCTGGCACGATGCCATCGCCCCGCGCGTGCAGCACCAGCGTCGGGAACCTCCCAACCCGCGGCGCAAGCGCGTACGGATCCAGCTTCGCCTTCGCCAGATACTCCGCCCGCAGCTTCTCAAACCGTTCGTCGTCGATCTCCTCGATCGTCCCCAAGCCCCAGTCCAGCGCCTCGCGCAGGTCCGTCAGCGCCGAATCACGCAGAATCCCCGCGATGTCGGCCCCGCCCCCCACCAACACCACGCCCCGCAGCCGCGGGCCCAGGTCCGTCGCAAGCCGCTCAACCACGCCCGGCGCCAGGATCGCCCCCAAGCTGAACCCCGCGACGATCACCGGCTTGCCCGCAATCCGCGGCTCATCACGCTCCAGCGCTCTCAACCCCGCGCGATACGCCTCGGCCGTCAAGCCCACGAGGTTCCTCGTCACGTCCGCCGCACGCGACGTCAGCCGCTGGATCCGATCCTCCTTGCTCGCTTCTTTCGAGCCCTCAGCCATGTCGTCGGCCTCGAGGCCGATCCACCACGTTGTCCGCACCCGCGACTGACTCAGCACCAGCTCCGTCCCGGGCGTCGACACCACCGCCCACCCGCGACGGCGCAGCGTCTTCACCACCCCCGACTCAAACTCCGGCACCAGGCTCGGCACGTACACCACGATGCCCCGGACCTCACCCTCCGGCAC
>JANRKN010000018.1:0-11546 GCA_033763435.1 Planctomycetota bacterium | reverse complement strand
ATAGCTATAGGCACTGCGGACTTCTTCGAAGAGGTCGCCGGGGTCATAGCCGCCGCCGATGGCGCACGTGACCATGTGCTGCGCGAGCACGTCCAGCGGCTTGCGCAGCGCCTCGCGGGGCTCGCTCTCGCCGCTCGCCATCGCCCGCCGAACCGCTGCGATCTCGAGCAGCTCAAGCCCGTGCGTCGGCACGCACAGCACCCGGCACGCCGCGCCGGGCCGATGCCCGCTGCGCCCTGCGCGCTGCACCGTCCGCGCGATGCCCTTGACCGACCCGATCTGAATCACGCGCTCGACGGGCGCAAAGTCCACGCCCAGGTCGAGGCTGCTGGTCGCGACGCACAGGCGCACGCTGCCGTCCTTGAGCCCCGCCTCGACGCGCTCGCGCATCGCGCGGTCGACCGAGCCGTGGTGCAGGCCCAGGATTGGCTCCCACGCCGGGCGCGCCGCGAGGATCGCCGCGTGCCAGCGCTCGGCCTGCGAGCGCGTGTTCGTGAAGATCAGCGTGCTCACGCCCGGATCGATCGCCTCGAGCACCGCGGGCAGCATCGCCAGCCCAAGATGCCCCGCCCACGGCAGCCTCGCGTCGCCCGAAGGCAACACCGAATCAATGAACACGGGTCGGTCGACCGAGGCGCTGATGATCTCAGGCTCGGTGCCGTTCGCGCCCGTGAGCGCGCGCGCCGCGTCGTGCAGGTTCTCCAGCGTCGCCGAGAGCCCCCAGACGCACAGCGCGGGGTTGAAGCGCCGAAGCCGCGCGAGCGCGAGCTCGGTCTGTGTGCCGCGCTTGCTGCCGAGCAGCTCATGCCATTCGTCAACGATCACCGACCGCACTCCGCCGAGGCGCTCGCGCGCATCGGGCCAGGTGAGCATCAGCGAGAGGCTCTCGGGCGTCGTGACGAGCACCTCAGGCAATCGCTCGCGCTGGCGCGCGCGGAGCGACGAGCCCGTGTCGCCCGTACGCCCCTCAACGCGCAGCCCGCGATCGCGCGAGGAGCGCGACAGCGCGCCCAGATCCGCCAGCGGCGCACGCAGCGCCAGCTCGATATCCCGCGCGACCGCACGCAAGGGCGTGATGTACAGCACGCGCAGGCCGAGTCCGCCCTGCCCTACGCGGGCACGCTCATCGAGCAGGTCCGCGAGCGGCCCGCCGTACGCGGCATACGTCTTGCCCGCGCCGGTCGCGACGCGGATCAGGCCGCTGGCGCCCCGAGCGAACGCCTCCCACGCGCGGAGCTGAAACTCGTGAGGCGTCCAGCCCCGCGCGGCGAACCAGTCACGCACCAGCTCGGCGCCGCTGCGCGTGGGGTTCTTCGGACGTTCAGTCGGCGCCGAAGAGCCCGGGCTGGTCTTCGCGCGAGCGCGGCGGGCGGAGTTGGAGGTTCTCGGCTTGGGCATGGCGCAGCAGGGCTCGGGCGGTCTCCAGCGTATCGGCCTCGGCCGCGGGTTTGTCGGTGCGCTCGCGAAGGATCCGCGGGAACCGCAGCGCAAGGCCCGAGCGGTGCCGGGGGCTCTCGGCGAGGCCCTCGAATCCGAGCTCGAAGACACGCACGGGCTCGACCTGACGCACCGGCCCGAAGCGCCCGACCGTGTGCCGACGGATCCACGCGTCAAGCGCGACGATCTCGTCGTTGCTCAGGCCCGAGTAGGCCTTGGCGAGCGTGACGAGCGCGCCCGCGTCCCAGACCGCGAAGGTATAGTCGGTGAAGAGCCCCGCGCGTTTGCCGTGCCCGGGCTGAGCGGCGGTGAGGACCACGTCGAGCGTGTACGGATCCACCTTCCACTTGCGCCAGGCGAAGATCTCCGCGCCCGCCACGCTGACCGCGCGCCGACCCGCGCCGTAGGGCGAGGCGCGATGCTTGATCATCAGCCCCTCGGCGCCCCGCTCGCGCGCCTGCGCCCGGAGTTCGCGCGCGATGTTCCACGTGGAACATTCGAGCACGGGCGAAAGCGACAGCCGCGGATGTGCGCGCACAAACTCGGTTTCGAGCGCGCGGCGACGCTCCGACAGCGCGAGCGCGGTCAGGTCCCGGCCGGCAGCTTCGAGCGCGTCGTAGGCGATGAACCCCGCGGGCGCACGCGCGAGCAGCGCTCGGCTGATCGATGTGCGCGTGATCCGCGTCTGAAGCACGGAGAACGGCCTAGGAGAACCGTCGGGCGCGAGGCACAGCAGCTCGCCGTCGAGCACGCAGTCGGAGGGCAGGCGCCCGGCGGCCTCGATGATCTCGGGGAAGCGCTCGGTGAGCAGTTCTTCGCCGCGCGACCAGAGCGCCACCGCGCCCCCGCGCCGAACGAGTTGACAGCGGATGCCGTCGAACTTCCACTCGATCTGCCAGTCGCGCACGTCGCCCAGTGACTCGGGGTCGCCCGTCTCCAGAGGCGTTGCGAGGAAGAACGGCCTGGGCGTGAGCCGGTCGGCGGGGGTCGCTTCGTGAGCGATGAGCCCGCAGAACCAGGCGGCGCTCGGAGGCGCGTCACCCATGAGGCGCTGGGCGAGGCGTGATTCGTCGATGCCGAAGGCCTCGGCGAGCGCGCGGTGGACGAGGCCCCGCGAGATGCCGACGCGCAGCGCGCCCGTGAGCACCTTGATCAGCACGAACATCTCCGCGCGGGGCAGCGCGGCGAACCAGGCTTCGAGCGCGGCGCGCCGCTGTGACTCGTCCGCGCGCCGAAGGGGTTCGATGCGCTCGGTGATCCACTCGGCAAGGCCCGCGGCGGGCGAGGTCGTTTCGCCGCTCGTCGGCGCCGGGCGCGTGCTGTCGATCAGCAGTGTCGCGGTCTCGGCGAGGTCGCCCACGTGCTGATAGCACTCGGCGAAGACGAACTCGTCGAGCCCGGCAAAGCGCCGAACGAGCGCGCGAAGCTCGGAGGACTTCACGACCGACCGCAGCTTGCGCCCCGAGAGCAGAAAGACGGCCCACGCGGCGTCTTCGGCGGGCGCGGCGCGGAAGAACGAGGCCATGAGCGCGACCTTCTCGCCCGTCGAGGTCGTCGCGTCCAGCGCGGCGTAGAGCTCGGCGAAGGCCTTCACGCGGGCGCTCCTTCGGGCCCGGGCTCGGTGAGATTCTCGGTTTCGTAGGGTGTGCGCAGCGCCGCGGCCTCGATGCCCCGAGCGCGCAGAACCGACGCGAGCACGTCGGCCTGACCGTGCGTGATGAGGACGCGCCGCGCGCCGGTAGATTCGATCGCGCTCAGCAGCCCGGGCCAGTCGGCGTGATCCGAGAGCACAAAGCCGCGGTCGACGCCCCTCCGGCGACGCACGCCGCGGACGCGCATCCAGCCCGAGACGGCCGCGACGGGCGCATCGGCGCCGAACCGCCGGATCCACGGCGAACCCGCGGCCGAGGGAGGCGCGATCACCACCGCGCCCGCAAAGTCGGACGGCTTTGCGCGCCCGCGGCGCGCGCCGGGGACGCCTTCAAACTCCGAGACCAGCGTCGTGTCGGGCAGCGCGATGCCCGACTCGCGGTAGACGCGGTTCATGGGCTCGATCGCGCCGTGGACGAGAAAGCGGGGCACGGGCCGGCCCGTCGCGCGGGCAAAGTCGGCCAGATGCGCGAGCAGCCGCTGCGACTTGCCCAGCGTGTAGGCGAGCAGGATCGTCGCGACGCCCCGCGCGGCGTTCTGCTCGTGCCACGCGAACAGCTCCGCGATCACCTCGTGGGTCCGGTCCCATCGGTAGACGGGCAGCGCGAACGTCGCCTCGGTGATGAACACGTCGCAGCGCACCGGCTCGAACGGCGCGCAGGTCGGATCGGGATCGATCTCGCCCGGTCTGTGCGGCTCGGCGGGCTTGTAGTCGCCCGAAAACACCCAGACGGCGCCGTCGCCTTCGACGCGAACTTGGGCCGAACCGAGGATGTGCCCCGCCGCGTGGAACGAGACGCGCGTGCGCCCGAGTGAGAACGATTCACCCGCCGGGACAGGCACGATGTTCGCGCCCGCGCCGAGCCGGAGCCGCAGCGGGCCCAGCGAACGCGCCTCGCAGTAGTAGAGCGCCGAGCCCGGGCGCGCGTGGTCGGAGTGCGCGTGGGTCACGACCGCGACGGGCACGGGGCGCCAGGGGTCGATGTGAAAGCCGCCCGCGGCGCAGGCGAGGCCGGAATCGTCGGCGATGAGCAGGTCCGAGCCCAACGCGCAAGTGTTCGCCGCAAACCCGGCCCGGGATGTTCTGCCCCGCCTACGAATGGGCATGATCGATTCGCGGCTGGAGCTGGCCCTGTGGGCCGGGGCGTCGGGCTCGACGCTGATGATGGCCGGGCTGTGCTGGTTTGTGCAGCTCGTGGCGTATCCCATGCTCTCGGAGATCGCCCGCGGCGGGCCCGAGGTCTTTGCGCGCTGCCACGCGCTGCATGTCCGAAAGATCACGTGGTTCGTCGCGCCCGCGATGCTCACGGAGGCGGGAACGACCGTCGCGCTGCTCGTGCTCGCGCCGGGCGCGCTGACATGGGCCTGCGCGGCGCTGCTCGCGCTGCTCTGGGCCGCGACGTTCGGTGTTCATGTGCCCATGCACGAGCGCCTGGGCAGGCACGGCTTTGAACCCGCGCTGCACAGGCGCCTCGTGAGCACGAACTGGATCCGTACCGTCGGCTGGACGGTCAAGGGTGCGCTGCTGCTGGCGATGGTTCCGGCGATGGTGCTTTAGCGCGCGCCGCCCAGCTCGCGGAGCACCTTCAGCACGTCCTCGGGCTCGGCGCGGTTGCGGTAGTCGGCCTCGGCCCAGACGGCCCGCACGATGCCCGCGCGATCGACAACGATTGTCGCGGCGAGCGGCAACTGCTCGGGATCCTCGGCGTTGAACTCGGCAAGGTCCAGCCGGCCCTTGAACGCGACGCGCAGCCGCTCGGGCAATTCGTAGCGCAGGCCGTAGGCGTCGGCGACTTTGCTGCCCGCGTCGGAAAGCAGCGCGAAGTCCAGTCCATCGGCCTCAGCCGTGCGCGCGGACTGTTCGACCTTCTGAGGCGAGAGCGCGACGACGGTCGCGCCCAGCGCGCGGAACTCGGCCAGGCGTGACTCATAGGCCTTGAGCTGCGTGTTGCAGTAGGGGCACCAGCGTCCGCGATACCACGCGAGGACGACGGGGCCCTGCGCGGTGAGCTCCGAGAGCGCGACGACCTCGCCGCGGGCGTTGGGCAGGGCGAAGGCGGGGGCGCGATCGCCGACCTTGATGACCTTGTCGAGGATGCCGGTCGCGGCGACATCGCGGATGCCGGCCTCGTAGGTCTCGAGGACCGCGGCGGGCGCGCGCGCGGCGCTCTCGGCCTTGATCGCGTCGAGCTGGGGCTTGAGCGAGACCTGAGGCGCGGCGGCGCGGCGGGGGTCTTCGCCCGAAATCTTCTTCCACTGACCATCCGCCTTGGTCAGCTCCGCGGCGGTGTCGCCCTTGGACCACTTGCTGCGCGTGTCGGCGAGAAAGCCCTTGTAGAACAGCAGGAGGCGATCGTTCTGGATGAG
Organism: Planctomycetota bacterium; assembly: GCA_033763435.1. Taxonomy (GTDB): domain Bacteria; phylum Planctomycetota; class Phycisphaerae; order Phycisphaerales; family UBA1924; genus JANRKN01. Next base: position 6,092 of record JANRKN010000018.1, on the reverse strand, counting down.
GAAGCTCTCGGGGTCGACCTCGACCTTCTCGCCTTCGAGCATTGCCCATGCGCACCAGCCGCCGAACGCGGGCTCGTAGCGCTCGGGGTTGGCCTTGAAGGCGTCGCGGTTCTTTTCGCTGGCAAAGCGGTAGATGGCGCCCTCGTGCTCGACCGTGAGATCCGCGCGGCCCTTGGCGGGCACGGCGCCTCCCTCGGCGAAGTACGCGACGGGGTCGTAGCCGTCGATCGCCAGTCGTGTGCCCTTGGCGAGGTTCCACTGCGCCGTGTTGTGCGTGGGCTTGGCGGGCGCCGCGGGCTGCTGCGCTGCGGGTGGCTGCGCAGACCCGGCGGCCTGAGCAAGCGCGCGACGCGGCGCGCCAGCCACGGCAAGCGCGAGCGACAACGTGGCCACCATTACGGCCGGGGCGGGCGTGTCCATCGGGCGGACTCCTGCGTGTATCAGTGAGCGGGCACCCGCGCCGACGGGCCTCAGAACCGAGGCGTGCGTGCACCGGCGCGACGCAGCGTCTGATGCCCCAGGCGCACGCGGGATTCACGTCCTAAGCGATTTTCAGGCGCTACTCCGGCGCACGACACGGCCGCGCCTGAGCACGCTCAGCTCGTCCGCACGCTCTTGATGCGCGAGACGAGGGTCTGGGCCTTGACCTCGACGCCCTTGAGCATCGAGTCGAGCGCTTCGCGGTTGGGCGCGTACTCCATCGCGACGCTCTTGGCGACCCATTCCTTTTTGACCAGCTCGGCCAGCGAGTAGGTGAACGAGTGCATGCCCTCCTCGTTCTTGCCGACGATCGCGGGCAGGTCGGTGTCCTCGCCCTCGCGGATCTTGTCGCGGACGATCGGCGAGCCCAGCAGCACCTCGGTCGCGGGGACGACCTTGGCCTCGAAGCCGTCGAGCGTGGGGAGCAGACGCTGGGCGCAGATCGCCCGGAGCGACGAGCCCAGCGCGTGGCGCAGGAAGCCGTGCTCCTTGCTCGGGAAGAACTCGAGGATGCGCGAGAAGGCCTGCATCGTGTCGGCGGTGTGGAGCGAGCCGAAGACCAGGTGCCCGGTCTCCGCGGCCTGGATCGCGGCGAGCACGGTGTCGTGGTCGCGCAGCTCGCCGATGAAGATCACGTCCGGGTCCTCGCGCACGATGTAGCGCAGCGCGGTCGGATAGTTTTCGACGTCGATCCCGATCTCGCGCTGGCTGACGATCGACTTCTTGGGTACGAAGCGGTACTCGACCGGGTCCTCGACGGTGATGATGTTCTCTGAGCGGGTCGCGTTGATGTGCTCGACCATCGCCGCGAGCGTCGAGCTCTTGCCAGAGCCCGTCACGCCCACGACCAGCACGAGCCCCTCGGTCGTGCGCTCGACCAGATCGGAATAGACGGGCGGCAGGTGGAGGTTCGCGTACGTGGGGATCTCGGCCTTCACCCGGCGGATCGCGGCGTGCGTGTGCCCGCCCGCGCGGAACATGTTCACGCGGAAGCGCTCGCCGTCCTGAAGGTGCGTCGCGAAGTCGAGATTGCCCGAGCCATCGAAGCGCTTTTTCTGCTCTTCGGTCAGAAGGGGGTCGAGGAGGTGGTCGGCCTCGTCTTCGCTGATCGGGTCGCCCTGCACCTGCTTGAGCAGCCCGCCGATCCGGTACGTCGGGGGCAGGCCCACCTTGATGTGCAGGTCCGAGGCGTCGAGCTTCTTCATCGCCCCGAGCAGACGCTGGATCGAGTACGGGCCGGTCATCATGGCGCGCCTCCGCGACGGAACCCCGTCAATTGACCCCCACCTCCGATTCTACCCGAGACGCGGATCAAAGGGGAGTCATTGGTCTGGATTTCCGCCGAATTCGCGTTCCGCCCGGGAAAACAGGCCTCGGCGCGGGAGTTGGGGGAGGCGGAACGGGTCCGCCGACGGGGGCGAAAGCCGGGGGCTCAGGCAAAGAGCGAGCCGATATCGCCGCCGGTGATCCAGACCTCGAGGTCGTTCATGAACTTCACGAGGATGAGGTTCAGGGCGATGATCGCGATGAAGGAGGTCACGAAGGAATCGGTCGTGGCCCGGCCGACACCCTCGGCACCCGGCTTGCAGTTGAAGCCCTTGTAGCACGCGACGGTGGCGATCGCGACGCCGAAGAACAGGCTCTTGACGAGGCCGTTCACGACGTCGAACCAGCCGACGAACGACTCGGTGTAGCGCCAGTACTGATCGGGGTCGGCGCCGTAGTACTGCACCGTGACGAGGTACCCCCCCACCAGCCCGAGCAGCTGCGAGATCACCGTCAGCGTCGGGATCATGAACAGGCACGCGAGGACGCGCGGCACCACCAGCACGCGGATCGGATCCGCGGCCATGGCTTTCATCGCATCGAGCTGCTCGGTCACGCGCATCGAGCCCAGCTCGGCTGTCAGCGAGCAGCCGACACGCCCGGCGAGGATGACCGCGGCGAGCACGGGGCCGAGCTGCTTGACCAGCGAGAGGTTGATGACGCCACCCAGGCGGTTCTCCTGGCCGATCATTTTGAACTGGAGATAGCCCTCGAACGCGAGCACGGCGCCGATGAACAGGCCCGTGAGCATGAGCACGGGGATCGATGTCGTGCCCACGAAGAAGAGCTGGACGCCGATGCGGTCGCGCTTGGCCCACGAGCGCGGGTGGAAGAACCCGCGGACCGTGGCAAAGAAGAACAGCGTGAAGTACCCGAAGCCGATCACCGACTTGCCCAGCAGGCGACCGAACTGCGCGATCGGATAGATCAGCACGCCCAGCGGCCCGGCGGCGAGGGCGTCGATGCGGTGCGCGGCGGCAGGAGGATGGAGTGGATCGGCCGGGGTCACGGCGGGAGGTTAGCCGATCAGACGGCCCGGGCGGCACGGGGCCGGGCGCCGAAGACCAGCGTGACGAGCACCGCGACGAACGACAGGCTCGTGGCGGGCAGCGTCCAGCCCATCGCGCCCAGGGCATCGCGCTCGAACTTCTGGCTGGTGATCGAGCCGGGCGGCATCACGAGCATCGCCGCCTGATACTGCCAGGTGTTCTCTTCGAGCCTCGGAATGGCCGAGGGCTTCGGCTTGCTGCGCATCGATGTGTGCGGGAAGCGCAGACGCTCGCGCTCGATCCCGCCCTCGGGCTTGAACGTGTAAAAATCGAATAGCCAGGCGCGCTTGTTGTTGCGTCCGAAGGTCTCGGGGTCGGCGCCCGGCTCGGGCGTGCGCGTCACGAGGACGAGTCGGTCGGGGACCTCGCCGCGCTCGACCTTGTCGCGCAGCGCCTGAAGGCTCATGCCCTTGCCCTCGGCAAACCGGAGCACACGCATCCAGTCCATGTGCGGCACCAGCCCCGGCAGGCGCGGATCGCCCGGGATCGTCACCCGCAGCTTGAGCTCGTCGGCGCCGTAGCGCACGTTCAGAAACCACATCGCGCCCGGGTCCGGCTCGGCGGGCTTGCCCTCGTCGGTCAGTGTCACCTCGCGGTCGGCGTAGGTGAACTGCGTGAGGTTCACGGGCATGAAGTAGAACACCGCGGGCGGGTGCTCGCGGTTGAACGCGGCAACCTTGCGCGCCATCAGTGTCGCCGAGACCACGACGGAAACCAACGCCAGCACGGTCGCGACGCGCCACCCCCGACCGGGCGAAGCAGCGGTGTTCTTCACGGCTGAGGAAGAGTTCTCCGACGGCTGAGCGTTCACGTCATTGTGCCCCGACGGCCCCTCGCCCCCACGGCCCCTTGCCCTCGACGAGCCTTCCCGGACGACGAATCTGCGGGCGTGGTCAGTGCGAGGGCTTCGCGTCGGCGGGCGCGGGGGATTCGGCCGTCTCAAGTGCGCCCGAGAGGCCCGAGCGAGGCCTCGACATGCCCGCCGAGCTGACCTCGGGAGCGTGCTCCTTGTGCTTGGCGTGGCTCTTGGCGTGCGCGGCGGCCTCGGCCTCGGAGAAGGCCTTCATGTCGCCGCCCATCTTCTCGATCATCTTGGTGCGGACGTACGAGGTCATGTTGCCCTGCACGGTCTCGGTGCCGGCGGAGGTCTGCCGGACCAGCCCGCCCATGCCGCCCTTCTGGATCTCGCCGCTCTTGTAGCTGTACACCAGGTCGCGGTTGCCCAGGTCGATCGCGGTGAATCCCAGGAAGAGGAAAAAGCCGAGCATGCAGAAGAGGAAGACGCAGGTGTTGATGGGGTTGTCGTACTTGAGCTGCATGAAGTAGGCGAGGACGAGGACGCCCTTGACGGTCGCGATGGAGAGCGCGACGACGAGGTTGACCCAGCCGGGCAGGGTGACATCAAAGGTGTTCATCACCCACTGCTCGCCGACGGCCGCGAAGACCGTCAGGCCCGTGAGGACCAGCAGCACCGCGAGCACGGCGCGGAGCGTGAGCAGGGGCATGATCTTGTGGCCATGCGAGTGACCGTCGCCGTGACCGTGATCGTGATGGTGGCTGTGGGAAGCGTCGCTCATGATTGGATTCCGGGGGTGCGTTCCGGCGAGTCGTCTGCGTGCGGATCGAAATGGAGCCCGCGGCAAGCCGGGGCGTGGCGTGTTCAGTGGATGAGATAGAGGAGGGGGAAGAGGAAGATCCAGATGAGGTCGACGAGGTGCCAGTACAGGCCGGCGATCTCGACGCCCGTGTAGTAGGTCGGACCGTACATGCCCTTGCGCGAGTTGAGGTAGACGCGGAAGATCAGGATCATGCCGATGACGACGTGGAGGGCATGGAGGGCCGTGCCGCAGTAGTAGATCGTCCACCAGAGGGGCTCATAGGGATCGGTGGAGTACGGGTAGTTGAAGAAGATGCCGGGGGCCTTGCCCGCGGTCCACTTGGGGTAGTACTCGAAGGCAAACTTCACGATGATGAAGAACGCGCCAGCGGCGATGGTCAGAAGCAGGTTGAGGTGAGCCTTCGCGCGTTCGTTCTTCTGGATGTAGTGGATCGACGCGGCCATCGTGTACGACGAGAGCAGGAGCACGACGGTGTTGGCCGCGCCCAGGCGCCAGTCGAGGTAGCTGGAGCCGTTGGCCCACGCCTGCGGGTGCATCATGCGGAAGATGAAGTACCCGACGAAGATGCCCGCGAAGAGCAGGACTTCGGTCGCGAGGAAGAGCCAGAAGCCCAGCTTGACGCCGTCGAACTCCTCGGCGGCGTTGCGGTAATGGTGGCCGTGCTTGTACCGGGCCCACAGGGGCTTGCTCTCTTCGCCGGAGGGCAGCGGCTCGGTGCGTTGCGAATCGATCGTCGCCATGCGTCGGTCTCGCGGAAAGGGGATCGGTCAGGGAGGCCCGGAAATCGGTCCGCCCCGCGGCAAGCGGAGCGGACCGGAAAGCTCAGGTCAGTGCTTGATCACGACCTTGTGCGGGTCGTTCTGCAGATTCTCCGGCGGGATCGGATACTCCTTCGCCGTCCAGCCCGGCGGGATCGTCGTCTCGTAGTCGTACGGGCCGTGCTTGAGCACGGGCTCCTTGTGGAAGTTGTGCTCGATGGGGGGCGACGCGGCCTCCCACTCGAGGGTCAGGCCGCCCCAGGGGTTCTGAGGCGCGGGCCGGCCCGCGACGAGCGAGTGCAGGAACACGGCCAGGTGGATGAGGAAGCCGACCAGCAGGATGAACGAGCCCAGCGTCGAGATCTGGTGCATGAGCTGGAAGTGATCGACGTAGCCGGCGTAGCGGCGGGGCATGCCCTGCGTGCCCATGATGAACTGGACGAAGAAGGTGACGTTGAAGCCGACGAAGACGGTCAGGGCGCCGACCATGGCCCAGAACTCGTTGTACATCTTGCCGAACATCTTCGGCCACCAGTGGTGGATGCCGCCGACGAACGCCATGATCGTGCCGCCCATCATGACGTAGTGGAAGTGGGCGACGACGAAGTAGGAGTCATGGAGGTGCAGGTCGGTGGAGAGGGTGCCCAGGGGCAGGCCCGTGAGACCGCCGATCGAGAAGAGGAAGAGGAAGATGAGGGCGTAGAGCATCGGGGTGTTCATCGCGACCGAGCCCTTGTAGAGGGTGGCGATCCAGTTGAACACCTTGACGGCGGTCGGGATGGCGACGAGGAACGTGAGGAACGAGAAGATGGCCGAGGCAAGCTCGCCCATCGACGCGAACATGTGGTGGCCCCAGACCA
>JANRKN010000017.1:0-1800 GCA_033763435.1 Planctomycetota bacterium | reverse complement strand
GGCGTCACGGGGGCAAGGGCAAGAGGGCGGGATTCGGGCGCCGAGGCTGTCGCCGGGCTGTGGGGCGTGATCGGTGGGGTGGGGCGGGGTGGGGCGGGGTGGGGCGGCTCATCCGCCCGGCGGCCGGGCCCGAACACTTGGCGCGATGCCCGACCGTCGTCCGCGAGCCCGAGCCAGTGAGCGATCGACCCAGTTGCCGAGCAAGCCCTGCTCGGTCTGTGGCCGCGCGATCACCTGGCGCAAGAAGTGGGAGCGCGACTGGGAGCGCATCACCGTCTGCTCCGACGCATGCAGGCGAGGCAAGCTGAGCGAGCCCGACCACGCGCTCGAGGCCGCGATCCTGCGGTTGCTGCGCGCGCGGGCGGGGGGCGCGACGATCTGCCCCAGCGAGGCGGCGCGCGAGGTCTTTGGCGCGCTCTGGGAGCCCGAGATGGAGCGTGCGCGTCGTGCGGCGCGTCGGCTCGTGGCGCAGGGTTCGGTCGTCATCACGCAGCGCGGATCGGTCGTCGATCCTTCCACGGCGCGGGGGCCGATCCGCGTGCGGCTCGCGTAGCGCGCGCGTGGACGGAACCTCAGGCGATGCCCGCGCGGCGGGTGGTCGGTTCACAGCTCGGTCATCGCCGCGACGACGGTGGGATGGACCGTGAGCTGGTTGAGGTCGAGGCGGGCGAAGTCGCCCTCGCGCAGTTCGGGCGCGCCGTGGGTCGAGATGTGCTTGCGCAGCAGGCCCAGGAACCTCGGCGGCGCGAAGAGCACGAGCCTCGCGGTGCCGACCTCGCCCTGCGCGCGTTCAAGCCAGCGACCGATCTCGCGCGCGAAGCGTTCGGTTTCTTCCTCGGCGGTGTGGCCCTGCGCGATCGAGTGAGGCCCGGCGTGCGCGCTGCCGCGGGTCGGGCTGCCCTGGCGCTCGCCCCCGCCGCCGAGCGAGGGCCGATGGTGCTCGTGCTCGGCCTCGTGCGCGTTCTCCAGCGTGCGCACCGCGCGCAGGCCGATGCCCGCGGTGTTGAGCCGCTGACAGGCGAGCAGTTGCGCGCGCCGGGCGTCGGCGATCACGAGATAGGACAGCGAGGACAGCGTTCGTTGCTGGAGGTTCATGGTCGGGTCCTTTCTGCCCCGGATGCCGGGGCGCCCGCGGGGCCGGTGGTTGGAGGTCACCCGCCCGAGAAGCCGTTGAGTTCGCGCTCGGCGCTGAGCCAGTCGGAGAGTGCGTCGCCCCATCCGCCGTGGTGCATGCGCTGCGTGTAGAGCTCGTACGCGCGGGCGCGGACACGCTCGATGCCGCGCGATGAGACGCGGTCGGGCTCGCCCGCGGCGCGCGCGTGCGCCCGGCCAGCCGTCGGGTTGGAGGTCTGGTTCGCGGTCGGGTTGGCGATTCGGTTGGCGATTCGGTTGGTGGTCCGTGCGGTCCCCGCGCGGCCCAGCGCGATGTTGTTCGACGTCGCGAGCTTCGCAGGGATCGTCGTGGGCGTCGGGATCGGGATGTTGGCCACGCTGCTGGGGGACGAAGGCACAAGAGACGCTCGGTGCTGCGTGCGCATGGGAGGCTCCTCTTTCTCCTGACCCCGGGTGGACGCGGGCGGCGATGCCGCGGCGAACTCGTGCCGCGCGCCCGGAACGGTCCGGGCCACGCCCTCCGCTCCGCTCTGTGCGCCCATCCGTGGCTATGAACATCATCGAGCGCGTATCGCGCACGATCAATGGGCAACTGTTCTCAGTCTGGCGGCTCCCTCCGACCTCGTGGCCCGCCCGCGTGTTTCCGACGGGAAAAACCGAGGTACTCACGCGGGCCTGTACCCCGCG
>JANRKN010000016.1:0-9342 GCA_033763435.1 Planctomycetota bacterium | reverse complement strand
TCGCCGATCATGATCCGATCTCCGCGCCATCGTGCGCGAGGGCCGAGGCGGAGCCGTCGAGGTCTTCCGCGCGCACCGGCATGTCGGCGAGCACCGCGCTCACGAGCCGCCGGCCGATCACCTCGCGCCAGCGGAAAGGCTCGAGGCCCGTGCCCGGGCGCTTGACGGTGAGGTCACTTTCGCACAGCACGCGCCCCGCGGGCAGGTCGCGCCGGGCGACGATCGATTGACGGCTCACCTTGCGCACATCCGCCTCGCAGGGCAGCACGCGCTTGATCCGCTCGAGCCCATCGAGCGCGGGCATCGCAGGCGCGAGCCGCGCGAGACGCACGTACTCGGCGAGCATCGGACCATCGAGCGACGCCGCATGATCCGGGCCCTGCGCGGCACGGTCGAACGTCAGATGCTTCTCAAGGATCCTCGCCCCCGCGCGCACCGCGAGCATCCCCGTCTCGACGCCCGGCGTGTGATCGGAATAGCCCACGGGCCCCGCGAACACCTCGCCCAGCGCGCGGATGCCCCCCAGCTCCGCGTCGCGCAGCTCGGCGGGGTAACTGCTCACGCACTGCAGCACCGCGAGATTGCCCGAGAGATCGCGCAGCCAACCGAGCGTGCGCGAGACTTCTTCAAGCGTCGCGGCGCCGGTCGAAAGGATCATCGGCCGACCCGTTTGCGCGAGCCTTCGGAGCAGAGGCCGATGGATCAGGTCGGGGCTGGCGACCTTGTACGCGTCAAAGCCGATCGCCTCGGCCTCGGAGACCAGTTCTTCGCTGAACACCGTCACGATCGCGTGCAGGCCCAGCTCGCGCGCGAGGCTGGCGACGTTGGCCATCGCGCCGGTCGAGAGTTCCAAGCGCCGGAGCATCTCGCGAGGGTCGCGCTCGCCCGCGCGGGCCTGGTACGCCGCGAGGGTCGAGCCCCGGCTCATCAGCAGTTCGGCCCGGAAATGCTGGAGCTTCACGGCGTCCGCACCCGCCAAGGCCGCGGCGCGCACGAGCTCCAGCGCGCGGTCCTCGCGCCCGTCATGATTCACGCCCAGTTCGGCGATGACGCACGGCGCGGCATTCCCCGCCCGCTCAATCGTCCGCCCCGCGATCCGCAGGCGCGTCGCGCGCTCGCGCAGCACCGCATCCGCGACGTGCAGGTCGATCGGCGCGTCGATGTCGACGACGCTGCCGGCCTCGTTGACGATGCCCCGGCGATCGATGCCGAAGAACGCGTGAGGCCCCTCGCCCGCGCCCGGAACGCGCAGTTCGAGCGCCCGGCGCGTCACGACCAGTACGCCGCCGTCGGGCACGAAGGCGGGGGGCAGGTCCTGCCTGCGGAACACGCCGTGGTTCAGCACGTCGCCTTCCCAGGGCGTGACGGCACCGTCGCTGCCGACGCGCGCGGTCCACCACGGGTGATGCTTGCCGACGCGCTCGTAGCTCTGCACGCTGTCGGCGCCTGTTTCGCGCAAGAGCGCGACGGCGCGGTCGATCAGCCCCGCGGGGCGCACGGGCACGTTCGCGTAGAGAATCACCACGGGCGTGGAGTCCGGGACGTCTGCACCGCGGGCGAATCCAAGCGCGAGCCGGAGCGCGTGGCGCGCGGCATCGTCGACACGCGCGGTGTCGGTCGCGAGGTGTTCGGGACGCGCGACGACCATGGCGCCGCGGTCGCGCGCGATGCGTGCGACCTCGTCGTCGTCGGTCGAGACCAGCACGCGCGCGACGCTCTGCGCGTTCAGCGCGGCATCAAGGGTCCACTCGACGCACGGGCGGCCCGCGACCTCGCGGCGGTTCTTGCCGCGGACACCCTTGCTCCCGCCGCGGGCGAGGATGATCGCGATGGCGCCGGGCTCCCCCGACGGCTGGGGCGACGGCTGGGGCGAGGGCTGGCCGCTCACGTCGCGGCTCCGCGCGTGAAGAGCATCGCGGGTCCGAAGCGCGCCTCGCGCTGGGCGTTGCGCCTGCGGACGTTGTCGGGCGCGGGCAGGGGCGCGATGCGTGCGCCTTCGATCGGCGCGGCGAGGGGATCGATCACGCACGCGCCGACGGTCATGAGCCAGTGGTCGTAGAAACCCTCGATCTCGGCGTAGACCTCGTCGCGCCGGGTGATGCGAGGCACGAGCCACGTGCGGGGCAGGCCGCCGGCGGCGCGTTCGTCGCTCAGCACGCGCAGGCGCAGCGCCGCGACGTTGCCCTTGACCAGCTCAAAGTCGCGCCGACCCGTGAGGGTGTGCGCGGTCTCGGCCTGGTCGGCGGCAAGGTCGACGCTGACAACTTCCGCGCCCGACTCAAGCACGTGCTCGGCGATCTGTTCGCCGCCCGAGAGCGCGGTGCGGATGTGGACCGCGCGCGCGCCGAGCGACCGCGCCTCGCGCACCAGCGCGGGCCAGGACGCGTGGTCAAAGCCTGTGCCGACGCGCTCGGTGAGCGTGAGGGCGAGGTCCTCGGCTTGCGCCGTGCGCAGAGAGGCGAACGCCGCGCGGATGAGTTCGAGGTCGCGGACCGCTTCGCCCGTGAGATCGACCTTGAGGTGCTCGACGGGCGCGAGCTCAGGGCGCTCGCGCAGTGTCTGGGCGAGAGCGCGGGCGACATCGATCGCGGGCGCCGTCATCGCGCGCGCGCCGAGGGTTTCGAGCGCCGCGGCGATCCACTCCCGGCGCGAGGCGCTGTCGGCGACCGCGCGCCTGAGCACGTCGCGCACGGCCGGGTCGGGCTGCACGCACGCGGGCTTGGCGATCGGGTCGCTCTGAGGCGCGATGGGGATGTAGCCCAGCAGCGCGCCCAGCGTGACCAGCGGCGAAACGCCCGCCGATTTGTTCGCAATTTCGCGCACCACGCCCGTCTCGACAAAGCACGGCGTCAGGCCCGCCGCGGTGTGCGCGAACGTGACCTGATTGCGGCTCGGGCGTTCGAGATAGCGCTCGATGAGCTGGTCGGTGAGCTCGGGGTCGATGAGGCACCAGTCGGCGCCGAGGATCAGCGCGCCGTCGGCCTCTTCGCGCTCGAGGACTTCGAGCGTGCGCTGGGGGCTGAAGACCTCGTCGTAGATGGAGAGCTGTCCGACGCCGCCGCGCCAGCCGTCGCGCGCGAAGATCCGCGCGCCCGCGACGCCCGGCTCGCGTCCGTCGAGCGCGCTGGCGCTGCGCTCGACGGAGAGGCCCAGGCGCTTGCGGGCCTGCTCGCTCACGCGGCGGGTGAGGCGCTGCACCGAAGCTTCGTCGCGCGCGAGCAGCACCGCGCTCGAAACGTGCTTGCACTGCGACAGACGTTCGAGCGTGAGTTCCAGCGCGTTCTTGCCGTGCCAGACCTGTTCGGAGAGGTCCCGCGGCGTGCCGAGCGACGAGCGCGCGGGATCGACCGGGATCACCGCGACGATCTTCTTGCGCGCCAGTTGCGTGACTCGCGCGCCCTGATCGTCGATCTCCAGCACCCGGTCGCGCGTCACCTTGGGCGCGCCCGCCAGGCACCGCGCCGCGTCGTCGAGCATGCTCCCGGCCTGCTCGGCGGCATCGGCAAGCCAGCGCACGTTCATCCGGTCGCGCTCGATCTGGCGCTGCTGGCGGTCTTCATCGCCCAGCGTGTCGTCGAGGTCGATCGCGCGGTCGGCGCGGAAGCGCTTGAGCGTGCCCGTCTGGTTCAGGTGCTGCACCAGCCAGTAGCCCTCGCGCAGCGAGGTCACACGGTCGCGGACCTGATAGACCTCTTCGATCAGCTTGTTGATCAGCGCCTGGTCGCCCCGCGCCTGCGCCATGCGCCCGAGCGTCCGCTCGGCCTCGCGGCTGAAGTGCGCGACCTGCCACACCTCGTTGCGCGCGGCGCGCACGCGCTCGATCACCGCGCGCCGCCGCAGGGGCGAGTCCATCGCCGCCGGCGGCCGGGGAAGTTCGATGTGCGGCGCACGCTCGCCCGCGAACGTCTCCAGCGCCTGCGCGAGCGTCATCGCCTGCGTGTGCTGCTTGCGCACGCCGCCCTCGGTCGCGTCGATCGTCGTGCGCCCGGCCTCCGCGTCGGCGAGGAAGTCGCGCTCGAACTGCACGCGATACGTGTTCATCTGCTCGTCGGTGTAGATCGGCCGGCCCAGCACGTCCTGAGTGCGGTGCAGCAGATGCCGCCCGCGCACGATCCGCTGCCATTCCAGCGTTTCCAGCGTGTGGAAGTCGCTGAGCTCCTGCGCCCACACGGAATGGATCGCGGCGCCCGCGGCGTAGTACTGGCCGTCGGTGAAGCCCAGGTCCTGTCCGATGAGGATCACCGGATCGCAGCCCAGATGCCGCGCGAGGTAGTACGCCAGGTGCGCGACTGTCGCGCCCGAGCGCAGCGTGCCCATGTCGCGCACGAGCGAGATTTCGCCGTCTTCGGTCGCGCCCGTGCGCGTGCCGGCGATGCCCCCGCCCAGGAGCTGGTCGAGGACCTTTTCCTGCGGGCAGCGGATGACGCCCGGGAAGGCATCGAGGATCGCGGGGTTGGCCTTGGCCTCGGCGACGAGCGTGACGCCGCGGACGTCCGCGGGCGTGAGGCCCTCGTAGAAGCGCCGGCTGATCTCGTGATAGTCGAGCGCCGTGACGAAGTGAGGCCGGATGCCGTGCTCGAGCAGCGTCTTGAGCACCGTCTGCACGGCGATGATCACCACGCGGTCGCGCACGCCGGGGCGGCTGAGCAGTTCGAGGTTGCGCTTGAGGCTGGGCCCCGCGCTGACGACGACCGCGGGCCGGCCTTTCGCGGCGTTCTCGAGGTCTTTCACGCCGGGCGCCGTCGCGTAGCGGTCGACGTTCATCAGCAGGTTGCGCAGCGTGATCTCGACCTGCACCAGCGTCGTGAGCACGCTCGTGCGGGTGGCCTTGAGCACCTCGGTCACGTTCCGGCAGAAGACGCCCGCCAGGCCCCCCAGGCGCGCGCGGCTCGGCGGATGGTCGACGATCGTGGTGCCCACCGCGAGCATGCCCTCGAGCCCTTCGAGCGAGCTGGTGATCGCGCCGATCTCGGTGCGCGAGACCACCACCACGCGCCCGGTGCTGAGCCACGCGGAGTGGTCGAGCCGTTCGAGCACCGCGCGGAGCAGGCCCAGGTCCGGCTCGAACACGATCACCGCGCCCGAGTGCTTCATGCGCTCCTGGATCGCGCGGACGTGGTAGCCGAGCCCGAAGCCCAGCACCACCATCGCGGCGGAGGCCTTGGTGTCGATCGTTTCCGCCAGGCGCTTGGCTTCTTCCAGCGGCCTGCGGCGGCTCGCGAGCTGCCGGCCCGGCTCGCCTTCGAGCGCCGTCGGGACGCCCTCATCGGTGTCGAGGAACCGGACGTCGGCGCGAGCGGGCGTGGCTTCGAGCGCCGCGGCAAGCTCGGGCTGAAGCACACGCAGCACCGCGATGTTGCGCTGCCAGGCTTCGGTCGCGGGAGCGTCGGGGTCGCCCGCGGGGAGGGTTGCGGGGCCCAGAATGAGCCCAGCGCTGGCCATCATGGTCCTGAGCGCGTCGGCGCCCAGCACCTGACCCGCCGACAGTCCGCCGCCCGCACTGCTCCCGTCCCCGAGTTGGCCCATGCCGTTCGACACGCACAGCCTCCGGCTTGCACTCCCAGCACCCTTACTCCGCAACGACCCATTATCGACCATCCCCCGAACCCGGGTCGAAAATCGGCGGCCGCCTCGGGTGCCGGGTGCCCAGCCGCGGGTGCCACGGCTTGAGCACCCATGCCCATCTCATCCGCGCCACATTGCCACCATGCCGACGGCCCTCAGCCGACCCACTACACTGTGATCGCACGTAGACACTGCTAGCGACGATGCCCATGCAGACTCCATCGCTCCAACTCCAGCGCCCGCCGGTCATCGAGGTTGTTCTCGGGGTTCAGTTCGCTCCGATTCAGGGCCTGTCAAACGGGCACCTCGGACTGTTCTGGCACAGGCTGCGTAGCGGCTATCCGAGCGCCGACGATGCGCCGCCGGTCCCGATTGAGCTCGAATCCTTTGGTGATGATCCCGAGTTCGGAGCCCCGGGGATTGCCATCCGACAAGTCAGCGGAGACTCGCGCTTGCGGATGCGTTCGGACGACGGCAGTCGCATGGTCCAGATCCAGAATGGCTGGCTACTGGCAAACTGGATGAAGATGCCGAACGGTGCGTATCCGGGCTACTCGGGCGTACTTGAAAGGCTGCTGGACGCTCGCGAGCGCTTTGAGGGGTTTCTCAAGGATGAGGGTCTTCCTCCGATGGCTCCTGCCGTCTGGGAAGTCACGTATGTGGATCACATCCGCCGTGGAACTGTCTGGAAAGACTGGGCGGATGTGCCGAAGGTGGTCCCTGGATTGCTGGGGTCTTGTGCAAGCTCCGAGGGGGGCCTGCGGGCAATCTCGGGGAGTTGGAGCTTCGGCCTTGGTGGTGGGCGCGGCAGAATGACGGTCTCGCTTCAGACGGCCCGAACCGCTGACGATCCAGCTACGGATCTTCTCCTGATGCAGTTCAGCTCGCGTGGACCGATAAGCAACGCAGGCCTTGAGGCAGACCTGAACTTTGGCCAAAGAGTTTCCGTAGAAACGTTCATGTCGGTCGTGGCCAAGGACTCGCTGGCGTACTGGAAAGGAAGTCTCCAATGACGGTGGTTTCGGCGTCCATGACGGGGTCCGAGAGCGCGCTGTTGAGCGGCTTTCGCCGGCTTCCGGGGATCGAAACGCCCTGGCGCCAGCCATCGCCTGCGGGATCTGATCCTTATCAGGCTTTCCTTCGCACCATGTACAACGCCTTCGATCAGGCTGAGGGCCGGTTGTTTGAGTGGTTCCGATCTCCCGCGGCGTTCGCGGACGAGGACACCGACCAGCCATCGCTCACCGCGATCCAACGCGCCATCCACTTTGTTCAATTACTCCGGTCAGACGCCGGCTATCTCCGCTGCTTCGAGGGAACCCGGCTTCGCGGGGTCTCCATCGGTACGGCCGGCTCAATCATCCTCGAGTTCGGAAACGCCGATCGGACCATTACCTGTTCGTTCGAGCCCGACGGCACCGCGGAACAAATCGTCATCGCCGATGGACAGATTCTTCGTGGCCCGATCACCCTGCCGCTGATTTGACACGGGCCGGGGCTCCGGCAGAAACTTGGCCGGTGGACAAAGGCGCTCCGATCTCCCGCGAAGAGGTGCTCTACCGGCGCGTTTCGCGTGACGGCTTGAGCTTGGACGCCGCGGGCGTCGTGGGTGCTGCCTTTGCCCCCCACAAGCGTGACACCGACGGCCTCTCGTGCTATCGCGCGTTGTTCCACACTCCTGAACACATCGCGCGAGTGCTTCGCACGGGCGGAACGCAGCCGAGTTGGATCATCGAGATCCTTGCGAGTGACCTCGATGATCTCGGTGTGCCCGCGAAGCCCGATCCTGTGGAGGCTGACTCGCGGGGTATTGAGGCACCAGGCCACGCACTCATCCCGGGCATCAACTACGCCAACGCGGGAACGAACGAGGTCATCGCCTTGAAAGACAAACTTGCGAAACTGGCGAGCAGGCGGCCCATCCACGGCCCATTCGCACCGCCAACACCAAAGAACGCCTAGCTGCTCCGGCGCTCTCACAGCCCGCCTCGCCCGCCACCCCGCCAATCCTTCCCCATGCTCACCTCGCTGCTCGCGCTGATCCCCGATCCCGCGCCGCTCCCCACCGGCCCCCTCTGGGAGCGCTGGCTGCTCGAGTCACCCTGGCCCACGGCCGGGCTGCTCGTGCTCGCGGGGCTCGTCGCGTTCGCACTGCTCAACCGCGCCGGTCGCGCGGGCGCCGCCATCGCCTCCGCGCTGACCGCGCTGGCCCTGGGCGCGGGCGTGATCGTCCTTGCCAACATCGTCACCACCGAGCGCGAAGCGCTGCGCGCGCGGTCATTCTCGATCGTCGCCGCGGTCGCCGCGAGAGATCAGGCCCTCGTCGGCACGCTGCTCGCGCCCAACGCCCGGCTCACGAAATGGCCCCTGGCGCTGACCGGGCGCGACGCGATCGTCGAGCGCGTCGGGTCGGTTCCCGCGATTCACGAGTGGGCGCTGCTCGAGGCGCAGGCCTCGCTCGACGGCCCCGCCGTCGGACGCACCCAGATCAAGCTCCGCATCACCCCCGACCAAACCCGCGCGCCCAACCTCTCGTGGTGGCGACTGGACTGGCAGCGCGACGCGCAGGGACAGTGGGTCGTCATCCAGATCGAGCCCCTCGCGGTCCACGGCATCACCAACATCGGGCCGTAAAGCCCGCGCGGGACCGCCCCGGCCTTCCCGCTCAGCCCGAGATCCGGTCGCGGGCGATCATCGCCGCGCCCATCAGGCCCGCGTCGTCTTCCAGCTCCGACGCGACGACCTGCACGCGCTTGCAGCGGTCGGGGAAGGCAAAGCGCCGCGTCTGCTTCTGCACGCGATCCACGAACGGCTGGCCCATCGCCTCGGTCAGCCCGCCGCCCAGCACCACGCGCTCGAGGCTCAGCAGCGTGACGATCGATCCGATCGCGACGCCCAGCATGTCCGCGGCATCGTCCACGACTTCGATCGCCAGTTCGTCGCCTTCCTGATACGCCTTGGCCAGCGTCTTGCTCCGCACCTTGTCCCAGTCGCCGCCGACCATCTCGAGGATCGAGCTCTTGCGGTTGGCGCGCATCAGTTTCTGCACGCGCTCGACCACCGCGGTGCGCGAGCAGTTGTGCTCCAGCGACCGCGAGCCGGGCGGGTTGTTGGGGAACAGGATCATGTGCCCGATCTCACCCGCGGTGAGATAGTGCCCATAAAACAGCTTGCGGTTGAGGATCAGCCCGCCGCCGATGCCCGTCCCGACCCACACGCCCAGCACGTTGTCGGACTGTTGACCCGCGCCGAGCTGGTTCTCGCCGTAGATCGCGGCGTTGACGTCGTTGTCGACAAAGCACGGGATGCCCAGGCGATCGCTCAGCAACTCGGCCAGGGGCACGTCGTTCCAGCGCAGGTTCACCGCCTCGAGCACCACGCCCTCGTGCGGATCGACCGCCCCCGGCGCGCCGATGCCCAGCCCCGCGAGGTCGGTGAGCCGAACCTTCGACTCGCGCCGACACTCTTCGATCGCCTGCACGATGCGATCGAGAATGGCGTTGAGCCCTTCCTCGGCCTTGGTCTTGCGCTTGGCGCGCGCGAGCAGCTTGTCGTCCGGGCCGACGATGCCCACCTGCATGTTCGTGCCGCCCAGGTCGATCCCGATGACCGGACCAACCCGACGCTCCGAGCCCTTGGGCTCGGCCTTGGGCTTGCTGGCCTTGGGCTGCTGCTTCTCGGACTTCTCAGTCGCCATCAACGCACCTCAATGCCCCACCAGCCGCCCGCCGAACACGCCCCCTCACCTTATCGACCCCGACCGCGACCGCCTTGACC
>JANRKN010000015.1:0-33660 GCA_033763435.1 Planctomycetota bacterium | reverse complement strand
CTTCTCGTTGCGGATGATGACCTCGGGGGCGTTGAGGTCCATCAGCTTCTTGAGGCGGTTGTTGCGGTTGATGATGCGGCGGTAGAGGTCGTTCAGGTCGCTGGTCGCGAAGTTGCCGCTCTCGAGCAGCACCAGCGGGCGCAGGTCGGGCGGGATCACGGGGATCACGTCCATCACCAGCCAGGCCGGGTCGTTCTCGGAGTTGCGGATCTGCTCGACGAGCTTCAGGCGCTTGGCCAGGTCCTTGATCTTCTGCTTGCTCTTGGTCTCGCGGAGCTCCTCGCGCAGCTGCGTGGAGAGCTCGTCGAGGTTGGTCTTCTCGATCAGCTCGCGGATCGCGTCGGCGCCCATGAGCGCACGGAACGCGTTGCCGAACTTGTCGACGTTCGCGCGGTACTCATCCTCGGTCAGGACCTGCTTGAGGCTGAGCTCGGTGTCGCCCGGATCGGTGACGACGTAATCCTGGTAGTAGATGACCTTCTCGAGGTCGCTGGTCTTCATGCCCAGCAGCGTGCCCAGGCGGCTGGGCATGCTCTTGAAGAACCAGATGTGGACGACGGGCGCGGCCATGTTGATGTGGCCCATGCGCTTGCGACGGACGCGCGAGTGCGTGACCTTCACGCCGCAGCGGTCGCAGATGATGCCCTTGAACTTCGTGCCGCGGTACTTGCCGCAGGCGCACTCGTAGTCGCGCTCGGGGCCGAAGATGCGCTCGCAGAACAGGCCGTCCTTCTCGGGGCGGTAGGTGCGGTAGTTGATGGTCTCGGGCTTCTTCACCTCGCCGTAGGACCAGGCCCGGATGTCATTGGGCGAGGCGAGGGTGACTTTGACCTTGGAGAAGTCATTCACACGGTCATAGACGATCTCGGCCATCGGATCGGAACTCCTGCGGCGTGCTCGCCGCTCAGAGGGTCACTTCGCAAACACTCCCCACCAACCCAAACCCCGCACCCGTCCAACCGCACCCATTCGTCCCCACCGGCCCAATTTCCCCCTCAGAACCTGCGCAACCACACCGGCCCGCCTCCCGATCCGGTCGGATCGGGAGGGAGGCCGGGAGGATCGATTACAGCAGGCTGCCCGTGTCGGCGGTCTTCTTCTCGAGCGTGACGTTCAGGCCCAGGCCCTTGAGCTCGTTGCACAGCACGTCGAACGCGACGGGCATGCCGGCCTCGAGCTTGTTGGTGCCCTTGACCATGCTCTCGTAGATCTTGGTCCGGCCCTCGACGTCGTCGGACTTGACCGTCAGGAGTTCCTGAAGGATGTACGCCGCGCCGTAGGCCTCGAGCGCCCACACTTCCATTTCGCCGAAGCGCTGACCACCCGTGCGGGCCTTGCCGCCCAGCGGCTGCTGGGTGATGAGGCTGTAGGGGCCGGTCGAGCGGGCGTGGATCTTGTCGTCGACGAGGTGGTGGAGCTTGAGGATGTACATGTAGCCGACGGTGGTCTTCTGGTTGAAGGGTTCGCCGGTGCGGCCGTCGAAGAGCTGGATCTTGCCGCCGCGGGGCATCCGGGCGAGCAGCTCGCGCGGGTGGGGCCACGTGCCGGTCTTCTCGTAGTTGGCGAGCTTCTCTTCGACGTACTTGTTGGCTTCCTGCACGGCCTCGTGGACTTCGTCCTCGGTCGCGCCGTCGAACACGGGCGTGACGGCCTGGAAGCCCAAAACCTTGGCGGCCCATCCCAGGTGGGTCTCGAGCAGCTGGCCGACGTTCATTCGGCTGGGCACGCCCAGCGGGTTGAGCAGCACGTCCACAGGCGTGCCGTCTTCCATGAACGGCATTTCCTCTTCGGGCACGATGCGGGCGATGACGCCCTTGTTGCCGTGCCGGCCGGCCATCTTGTCGCCGACGCTGAGGGTGCGCTTGGTCGCGAGGTAGACCTTGACCATCTCGAGCACGCCCGTCGGCAGTTCGTCGCCGCGCTTCATGTGGGCGACCTTGCGGGCCTTCTCGGCCTCGATCGCCTTGATGCGGGGCCAGAACTGGCCGAACAGCACCTCGGCCTTCTCACGGGCCTCCTTGCTGCCCTTGGCCCAGCGGATGTCGAAGGTCTTGATCTGCTCGAGGATGACCTGCGCGATGTCCGAGGCGCCGACCTTCTGCCGGGTGTTCGGGTCGACCATGGGCGTCCCGATCTCGGTGTTGATCGCGTCGGTCATCTGGCGGAAAAGCGCGATGGCCTTGGCGTCCATCTCCAGCTCGTACGCCTCGATCTCCTTCTTGAGCTGCTTCTTCTGCTCCTCGTTCATGTGCTGACGGCGCGAGAACTTCCGCGCGCCGATCACCACACCCTCGACGCCCGCGGGGACTTCGAGCGAGTCATTCTTCACGTCTTCGCCGGCCCGGCCGAAGATCGCGTGCAGCAGCTTCTCTTCGGGCGTCAGCTCCGTCTTGCTCTTGGGGCTGACCTTGCCGACGAGGATGTCGCCCGGGCCCACGCGGGCGCCCAGACGGATGATGCCCTGCTCATCGAGATTGCGGAGCATCTTCTCGGAGACGTTGGGGATATCGCGCGTGAACTCTTCGCGCCCCAGCTTGGTCTCGCGGATCTCGACGTCGTACGCGTCGATGTGGATCGACGTGAACGCGTCGTCCTTGACCAGACGCTCGTTGATGACGATCGCGTCCTCGAAGTTGTACCCGTCGAAGGTGTTGAACGCGACGAGCACGTTCTTGCCGATCGACAGTTCGCCCATCTTGGTGCTTGCGCCGTCGGCGAGCACCTGGCCCTTCTCGACCTTCTGGCCGAGCTTGACCACGGGGCGCTGGTTCTGGCACGTGCGCTCGTTGAGGCCCACGAATTTGCGCAGCACGTACTCATCGGAGTTGTCGATGATGATGCGCTGGGCATCGACGAAGGTGACCGTGCCGCCGTTCTTGGCCTTCACGATCATGCCCGAGTTGTAGCCGACGGGCTTTTCGATGCCGGTCGCGACACAGGGCGGGTCGACCTTGATGAGCGGCACGGCCTGGCGCTGCATGTTCGAACCCATCAGCGCGCGGTTGGCGTCGTCGTGCTCGAGGAACGGGATCAGCGAGGCCGAGATGCCGACGATCTGCCGGGGGGAGATGTCGACGTAGTCGCACTTGGTGCTGTCGACCTCGGCCAGTTCGCCGTTGACTCGGGCGAGGATGGCGCCCTTGCGCAGCTTGCCGCCGGGCTCGAGGGCGTCGGTGGGAGCGAGGATCGCCTTCATTTCCTCGTCAGCGCGCAGGTAGACGACCTCGCCCGTGACGACGCCGTTCTTCACGGCGCGGTACGGAGTGCGGAGGAAGCCGTACTCGTCGATCGAGGAGTAGATGCCCAGCGAGGCGATGAGGCCGATGTTCGTGCCTTCAGGCGTCTCGATGGGGCAGATGCGCCCGTAGTGCGAGATGTGCACGTCGCGGACTTCAAAGCCCGCGCGCTTGCGGTTGAGGCCGCCCGGGCCCAGGGCCGAGAGACGACGCTCGTGCACGAGGCTCGAGAGCGGGTTGGTCTGGTCGACGACCTGCGAGAGCTCGCTGCGGCCGAAGAAGAAGTCGATCGCGCTCGAGATGCTCTTGCTGTTGACCAGGTCCGCGATCTTCGTGAGCTGCTCGGGGTCCTTGACGCTCATGCGCTCCTGAACGGTGCGACGGAGCTTCAGGAAGCCCTTGCGGAGCTCTTCCACCGCCAGCTCGTCCAGCGTGCGCAGACGACGGTTGCCCAGGTGGTCGATGTCGTCGACCTGCGCGATCGGCCGGCCCGTCTTGGGGTCCGGACGGTTGGACCGCAGGTCCAGCATGTACTGAACCACCCGCAGGAAGTCCTGCGAGGTGATGAACATCAGGTTCTCGTCGGTGTTCAGCTCGAACTTGCGGTTGATGCGGAAGCGGCCGACGCGCCCGAGGCGGTAGCGGTTGTCGTCGAAGAACTTCTCGGCAAAGAGCTGGCGCGCCTTCTCGACCTGCGGCGGGTTGCCCGGGCGCAGCTTCGAGTAGATCTTCAGCAGCGCGCGCTCGTACTCGGTCTCGGCGAACTCGGCGAACTGCTCGAGCTTCTCTTCCGCGACCGTGTTCAGGATCAGCACGTCGCTGGGGTTCTGGATCACCCGAACCTTCTTGAGCGACGAGGCGGCGATCTTCTCCGCGATCTCCTCGCCCAGCTGACGGCCCACGTGTACGAGCTCCTCGCCCGTCTCGCGGTCGATGATCGTCTCCGCGGCCCAGTGGTCGGGCTTGACCTTGTCGGCCGCGATCTCCGTAACCTCGTAGAACAGGCTCAGGACCGCGTCGGTCGTCGCGACCGACTCGTCCAGGCAGCGCAGGAACGTCGTCGCCGCGAGCTTGGTGCTCTGGTCGATCCGCATCGCCAGAACGTCCTTCTTGGTCACCTCAAGCTCGATCCACGAGCCGCGCTCGGGGATGATGCGCGCCGAGTGCAGCGGACGGTCGCTCTCGCTCGAGACGATCGAGAAGTCGACGCCCGGCGAACGGTGCAGCTGGCTCACGATCACGCGCTCGGCGCCGTTGACGATGAACTCGCCCCCGCCCAGCATGATCGGGAACTCGCCGAGGTAGATGTCCTCTTCGGGCATCTCGGGACGGTTCTCGCGCTTGAGGCGGACGGTCACCTTGAACGGCCGGCCGTAGGTCAGGCGCAGCTCGCGACACTCGTCGCTGGTGTAGCGCGGCTCCTCGAGCACGTACCGGACGTACTCCAGGCTCATCGTCTCGTCGTAGCTCTTGATCGGGAAGACTTCCCGCATCAGCGACTCGAGCCCGATGATCGCGTCGCGCTCATCGGGCTGGGAGGCCAGCTGAAGGAACCGGTCGTAGCTCTCCCGCTGGACCTTCGTGAGGTCCGGAACCGGGATCGCATCGCCACGCTTGGAGAAATCGCGCACTTTGGTCGCGGCCATCGTTATCCTTCCGATGGATGAATCACTCGGGCGACGGGACAACCCGCCGACCGAAGACAAAGACTTCGTTCAAAAGCTTCCGCTCACGCTCGCTCGCACCATCAGCCCCGACGCGGCACTCGTCGGCTCGCCCTGCAAACGCCACGCCCGTCGCACGGCCAGTGCCAACGATAGGCCCCCCGGGATCACCGGACGACTCCCTGTCAAGCCTCTCACTTCACTTTTCTTCCGACATTCTTCGCAACTCCCTCACGTCCGAAAACCATTCGATACCCATACAAAAAGCGAGTATCACCTGCTCCTCGCCGAGACCATCTTCGCCCCTTCAACCGACCGCGCCTTCCATCCCGCGGCCTATGCGCTGGTCCGTTGGACCGGGCCCGACGCCCTGACCCTCGCGCGCCTTCTTCTCTCGACCCCACCAAACCCCGGGGCTGTCGCCCGCGCGGGCTTTCGACTCTCCGATGACCCGACCACGCCCGAACTTCCGGTGATTGTCTGGGCGGGCCAGGGCCCCCGGACATTCACCGGTCAGGACGTCGTCGAGATTCTCGTGCCGGGCGGGCCGGCGACGCTCGCGGCGGTGCATGCGTCGATCCTCGCCTTGGGCCGGTCGGCCGGGTTGCCGGTGCGTCTGGCCGGGCCGGGGGAGTTTTCCGCGCGGGCGTACCTGACCGGGCGGATGACCCTCGCGCGGGCGGAGGGTCTGGCGGCATTCATCGCGGCGCGGACCGAGGCGGATCTTCGGGCCGCCGAGCACTGCCGATCGGGGCGGCTGGGGGCCGAGGTGCGCGTTTGGGCCGACGAACTGGCCCATGTGCTCGCGCTCGTCGAGGCCGGGATCGACTTTTCGGATCAGGAAGGCGTGGTCGCGATCCCGCTGGCCGAGGTTCGGCGTCGGCTCGGCGCGCTGGTGGGCGCGTGGGACGCGCGGATCGCGGGCGCGGCGCCGATCGAGTTGCGCGCGGGCCGGGCGCGTGTGGTGCTGGCGGGCGTGCCCAGCGCGGGCAAGAGCACGCTGTTCAACGCGCTGCTCGGGCGCGAGCGCGCGGTGGTCGATGCCGAGCCCGGCACGACGCGTGATGCGCTGGCCGAGCCGTGGTCCCCGGCGCCCGGCATCGAGGTGGAACTGGTCGACCTCGCGGGGCTGGATGGTTCAGCCGAGGGCTTCGGGCAGCGCTCGGCGCGCGAGGCGATCGATTCGGCGGCCGTGGTGGTGTGGTGCGATCCGCGGGGCCGATTCGAGGCGGAGGGTTCCGTCGGCGCGCCCGCGCAGGCGCGCGTGGTTCGCGTCCGTACGAAGGCCGATGTGCCGGGCGATGCCGGAGCGCGGGGCCTGGCGGTCTGCGCGCTTGACGGATATCAGCTCGGGGCGCTGAGGCAGGCGATCGCCGACGCGGTCGCGTCGCCTGATGGAGAGCCCGCGTCGGGCGAGCCTCGGATGCTGCTTCGCCACGCCTCGGCGGTGCGCTCGGCCCGGGCCGCGGTTGCGCCCGCGCTTGAACGCATTGAGCCGGAGGTGATCGCGGGGGCGCTGCGTTCGGCGCTCGATGCCCTCGGCGATGTCGCGGGCGAGGTCTCCCCTGACCAGATCCTCGGGCGGATCTTCTCGACGTTCTGCATCGGAAAATAGCGGGTGAAGGCCCGGGATAGAAATGGTCAATACTTCAGAAAATTGTCCGTGAAGGGATTCGCCTGGCCGTCTGGGCGGGCAACAATTGGACATGCTGCTGAGTCACGCGGTGCAGATGTTCGGGGTGAGGCAGGTTCTGGCGTCCGAGGGTCAGCCGGCGAACGCGCCGACGCCGCCGGACGAGACGCCTCAGGCCCCGGCCAAGGACGGTGGATCGGCTCAGACGGCAACCGCGACTCGCGAGGCGCCCGTTCGGCCGAGGCTCGACAAGCTCCCGCCGTGGCGAGTGCTGCTGCACAACGACGATGTGAACGACATGGTGCACGTGGTCGCGTCGATTATGGAGATCACGCACCTCGAGAAGCAGCGGGCGATGCTCGTGATGCTCGAGGCGCACACCGAGGGCGTCGCGCTGCTCACGGTCGCGCACCAGGAACTTGCGGAGCTGTATAAGGATCAGCTCACGAGCAAGGGCCTGTCGGTCACGATCGAGCCGGGCGAGTAATCGCTCCGCACGCTCTCGGACCTCACGGAATACGGCCAATCTGACCACGTGTGTTTCTGCGCGGCCGAGGAAGGTCCGCGTGTGATCGCTGTGCACGCGCGGGTGACGCGCTGCGCGCCGGACTGTGCCGCCTGTGCCGATCGTGCGGGGCGCGTGTGCGACGGTGCATGCGATATGTCGCGGCGCGCGGCCAGCGGCCTTCTCAGATTTTTCCCGCGAACGGCGATCCCTCGCTGCGTGATCGTCGCGATGGTCAGCATTCGTCCGACCGTTCCGACCCGGCCTTGGGGAGGGCGGTTTTGCCCCGTGCGGCTCAGGCGCGCGGGAGGTTCACCGATGTCCTTCCTGCCCGCGGGGTGAGAGCCGCGGGCGCGCCTGAGAGGGGCGACTGGATGGTGGGGGTCGGGACGGGAAAGGAATGAGGAGGGACGGACGATGGCGACTCGGCTTGGTGATTTGCTGGTGCAGCGGGGCGTGCTGACGCCCGAGCAGCGGGACCTGATCCTCGAGGAACAGGCGGCGGTCGGTCGGCCCTTCGGGGAACTGGCCGAGCGGCTCTTCGGCGTGGACCCGTCGGTGGTGGAGTCGGCGTGGGCGGATCAGTACGGGCAAGTCGCGGAGTTTGTGAACCCCGCGTCGCGCTCGATCGAGCCGTTCGTGCTGAGCCTGATCGATCGGCGCCAGGCGTGGCAGTTTCGCGTGCTTCCCTTGGAGCTGCGCGACCACGAGCTGATTGTGTGCACGACCAAGGCGGACTTGCCGCGGGCGATGAAGTTCGCGCTGTGGAAGCTGGGGCACACGAGCTTCTTTGTGCTGTGCCATCCGGATCAGCTGGCCGAGGCGCTGACGCGGCACTATCCGATGGCGGGTCTGGACGCCTCGTGGCTCACGCGTCGCGTCGCGGTTGCGTGATGGATGGGCCGGCCCGGGCCGATCGCGGGGCCTTGCCCTACGATCGCCCGTGCCCCGCAAAGCCCCCATCAAATCGACCGTCAAGGCGACCAAGAAGACTGTCCGCACTGCTGCGCGCAAGTCCGCGGCCAAAGCCCGCGTGAAGGCACCCGCCAAACGCACGCGCGTTGCCGCGCAGCCCGCGCCGAGCGCCGAGATTCGCTCGGTGAGCTTCGTGTCGCTCGGGTGCCCGAAGAACCTGGTCGACTCGGAGAAGATGCTCGGCACGCTGGCGGCCGACGGCATCATGCCCGTGTCCGATGAGGGCTCGTCGAACTTCGGCGGCGCTGACGCCGTCGTCGTCAACACCTGCGGCTTCCTCGAGGCCTCCAAAGAAGAGAGCCTCTCGGTCATCCGCGAGGCGCTGGCCGCGAAGGACCGGGGCGAGGTCAAGCGGGTGGTCGTCGCGGGGTGTCTCGTGCAGCGGCATCGGGCGAGGATGCTCGAGTGGGCGCCGGGCATCGACGCGATGATCGGCGTTTTCGATCGCGACAAGGTCACTGAGGCTGTGCGTGGCGCGCCTCCCGCGCGGCTCAGCATCGCCGAGGCGAGCGACCAGCCCCGGTACTGGATCGCGGGCAACGCGCTGCAGGCCGCAAAGGAACGCGGGATGTCGACCGTGGGCCTCACGGTCAACGGCAAGGACGGCAAGGGCCTGGGCTACTTCGAGGACGATTCGGCGCGCCTGCGCCTGACGCCCCGGCACTATGCGTACCTGCGGATCAGCGAAGGGTGCAACCAGCGCTGTGCGTTCTGCACGATTCCGTCGATCCGCGGCAAGATGCGCTCCAAGCCGCTGGACCGCATCGCCGAGGAGTGCCGCGAGCTGATCCACGACGGCGCGTTTGAGATCAACCTGATCGGACAAGACACGACGAGCTTCGGCGATGACCTGGGCTCGGGCCTGCGCGCGGGGCTCAAGGGATGGGGTGGGGTCGGACTGAATGGTGGGGGAAAGGCGCCCGACTTTGAGGCCTACGGCGGGTTGCCCGCGCTGCTCGCGACGCTCGACCGCGTGGTGCGCGAGACGGCGGGCTCGAAGGATGCCGCGTGGCTGCGCCTGATGTACGCGTACCCCTCGAACTTCAGCGATCCGATCATCGACGCGTTCGCGCACTTTGCGAACCACGGGTCGCTGTGCAAGTATCTCGACATGCCGCTGCAGCACGCCTCGGACGCGGTGCTCAAGGGCATGCGGCGCAACGTGACGCGGGCGCAGCAGACGCGCGTGATCGAGCGCCTGCGCGAGCGCATCCCCGGCATGGCGGTGCGGACCACGTTCATCGTCGGCTTCCCGGGCGAGACCGAGGACGACCACAAGCAGCTGCTCGAGTTCGTTGAGGCGATGAAGTTCGAGATGCTCGGCGTGTTCGAGTACTCGCAGGAAGAGGGCACCGTCGCGGGCACGATGGAGCAGGACCCCAAGCTCGCGGTGCCGGCCGAGGTCAAGGCCCGGCGCAAGGAAGAGGTCATGCTGCTGCAGCAGAAGATCGCTTTCGAGCGGGCGGAGGCGCTGGCCAAGCAGTTCGACGAGCGCCGACCGCTCGAGACCGGCGCGCGGATGGACGTGCTGATCGATGCGCCGATGCGTTCGCAGGGGCGCGCGACGTCGGGCGTCGGCGCGGGCGGGCGGCTGTATCAGGGGCGCACGGGCTTCCAGGCGCCGATGATCGACTCGGTGACGTTCGTGCAGTCGCGCGAGGAGCTGGCCAAGGGCGAGGTCGCGCGCTGCGTGATCGTCGGGAGCGAGGGCTACGACCTGATCGCGCGCCCGGTCGCGGACTTGGAGCGCCGGGTCGGGCTGCCGATGCTCAAGGCTTCGGGCTCGAAGGCGTCGCCGAAGGCTCGTTGAGCCACTGAACCTCGGCGATCGGCGCGGACTCAAACTTGTCCCACGACTCGGTGCGCGCTCCGTTGGTGCGATAGACGAACACGGGGACGTTGCGGAACGTGAGCCGCACGTTGCGATAGGCGTCGACCTCGCTGCTCTTCTCGGCGCGCGCGGGGTCGGGCTCGAGCACGACATCCACGGTGAGCTGCGCGGTGGGCGTGTCGCGACGTGAGTCAAAGCCCCGCGGCGTCGGGTCCGCGAGCTTCGCGGCGGCTTCGCGCCAGCGCGCGTCGGTCACGTCGCCGCGCGATTCGATCGCGCCGTTGGTTCTGGGCGTGGTGAGGCCGTCGGCGTCGATCGTCGGCAGATCGATCCCGGTCCCGTTGCGTGCAGGTGAGATCCGCACGCGGTGCGAGAGCGGGCCCAGGTCTCGCTCCCAGCGGAAGACGACCGCGGCGTTCAGGTCGGACGGCGTGCCGGTCGCGCCAACCTCAAGCCGCACCCAGAGCGCGCGGGCAACGACGCCCGGCGCGAGCGCTTCGGGCGTCGGGCCCAGCGGCAAGATCGCCTCGCCCTCGACGACGTCGAACTTCGCGATGAGCGTGATCTGCCGCGGCGGGCTGAAATCCAGCCGGTCGGACTGCGGCTTGAACCATGCGGTGACGTTGACGCGGATCTCGTGCGGGCCGAGCTCGTGGATGGGGCGCGCGGCGGTGGCGTACGTGCTGCGCGAGGTCGGGTCCAGCATGCCGGAAGATTCGCCGTAGGACTGCTGCAGCGCGGGGTCGCTGAGATTCACGCCCTCGCGGAAGATCATCGGCGTGGGGGTGCGGATTCGCGCGTCCAGCCCGCGGCCGAACTCGGGCTGCGAGGGGCCGATGCGGACGCGCGACCATGACTCCTTCACCGCGATCGTCGCGCCCTTGCGCACGCGCGGGCGGACGGTGATCTTGAAGTCGCGCAGGCCCGCGAGCTCGTAGCGCTCGCGCTCGGCCTCGGACATCTGGCCCGATTCATACTCGGCCCACAGCGCGTCCTGCACAGGCGCGGGCCAGGTGGCCGAGGGATCTTCAAGGCGCGCCAGCAGCGCGGCGCGGAACTTCGCGCGGTCGGCGGGGTTCAGTGAATTCGCGCCGATCCGGCGCGAGAGTTCGGTCGCGGCGCGCTCGGGCGTGGGCGAGCCCAGTTCCTGCAGCAGGAAACTCGCTGGCGCGAAGTGGATCCAGTCGAGCTTGTACACCGCGCGGGCGACGTGCAGCGAAGCCGCGCCCGCCCCGATGAGCAGCAGCGGCAGCGCGAGCGCAAGCGCGCGCCTGCGGATCTTTCGGCGCGAGGTGAGGACCGCGCGGGGATCGCCGAGCGATGCGCCGCACTCGGGGCAGAGCCCCGCATCCTGAAGGCCTGAGAGATCGAACGCGCAGCGGGCGCAGCGCGGCGGGGTGTTGATCCATCGGCCCCGCAGCGCGAGCACCAGCAACGCCAGGCCCGGCAGGCCCACGGCGAGCGCGAACAGAATCAGCGGCGGTGTGCTCGACCAAGGCATCGACGCAGCATAACACGGGCCACAATTCGCGCGCTACCTGAAGCGGTGCTTGGATCGGCCTGAACGCTTACTTCACACGCCGGAAGGTCGCCAACGTCGAGCCGTAGGCCGAGAGCGCGAGCAGATCGCCCCGGAACTCGATCTCCCGCGCCCGTCTCATCGCGTCGTGGAAGGTGCCCTCGAGCTGCATCAGGTCGGCAGGCCCGGCCATCTTGGTCGAGATCACGGGCGTGAACAGCAGCTCCTTGGACGCGAGGTCGAGCTTGGTCCGGAAGCGGTTGACGCCCGAGAGGCCCCAGGCGCCTCCGTCCGGGGCGAACGTGATCCCTAGCTCGACGTTCGGGTGCGCGGCGCGGATCTCGCCCACGCGCTCGGTGCCCAGCGCGACCAGCGTCCAGGCGCCCGCGATCTCCGAGATGTTCGTCACGCGCACTCCCGTGGGCTTCTGGGCGTCGGCACCGGAGTTGTACTCCACCGAGTGAAAGGCAGGGTCGTCGTCCAAGGCCTCACAGCACGGCTTCTGAGATTGGCACGCGCTCAGTCCCAGCGCCAGCATGATGGTCAGCGCCCGCGTGAGATTCATGGCGTTGCTCCTTGGCATCAGCTCGGCCTCACGCCCAGTTCCGCGCGCTTGGTCGAGATTTCTTCGCGCAGCGCGGCGACGAAGTTATCGAGCGGCATCGCCCCCAGGTCCTTCTCCATGCCGCGGACGCGGACGGAGACGGTGCGGTTCTCGGCATCGCGCGGGCCGACGACGAGCATGTACGGGATCTTCTCGTCGGCCGCGACCTTGACCTTGCCCTGGATGCGGTCGGGGCCGGAGTCGACGGAGACGCGGACGTTTGCTGCACGCAGCGCCTCGGCGACGGCATGGGCGTAGTCGTTGGACTTCTCGCTGATGGGCAGCACGCGGACCTGCTCGGGGCTGAGCCACGCGGGGAAGGCGCCCGCGAAGTGCTCGATGAGCACGCCGCAGAAGCGCTCCATCGAGCCGAAGGGCGCGCGGTGGATCACGACCGGGCGATGGGGCTTGTTGTCGGGGCCGATGTAGGACAGGTCAAAGCGGTTGCCCATCTGGTAGTCGACCTGGACGGTGCCGAGCTGCCATTCGCGCCCGATGACGTCCTTGACGACGAAGTCGATCTTCGGGCCATAGAACGCGGCCTCGCCGGGCTCTTCACTGAAGGGGACGCCGAGCGAGCGCGCGGCCTCGCGGCAGGCGGCCTCGGCCTTGTCCCAGCTTTCGGCGCTGCCGGTGTACTTGTTGCTGTCGGGGTCGCGCAGGCCCACGCGCACGCGATACTCCTTCATGCCCAGCACGTTGAAGATGAGCTTCACGAGGCTGAGGCAGCCCTGGATCTCAGCGGGGATCTGCTCTTCGGTGCAGAACAGGTGCGCGTCGTCCTGGGTGAAGCCGCGGACGCGGGTCAGGCCGTTGAGCTCGCCCGACTGCTCCCAGCGGTAGACGGTGCCGAACTCGGCGAGGCGGATCGGCATGTCGCGGTAGCTGTGCGGGCTGCTCGCGAAGATCTTCGCGTGGTGCGGGCAGTTCATGGGCTTGAGCATGAACCCGTCGACGAGCTGATCGTCGGGCAGCACGCGGTCGGGGGTGATGGTCTGCTTGCCGGTGCGCTCGTTGAGGCCCGCGGCCAGTCGCGCCGAAACGCCCTCGACGCGGTGCATCATCTCGCTGCAGGTGCAGCCCGAGGCCGAGAGCTGTTCGAGCGCCTGACGCTCGACGATCGGCGCGAACTGGGAGTCCTTGTAATACGGGAAATGGCCGCTGGTCTTGTAGAGCTCGAGGCGCCCGATGTGCGGCGTGAAGACCTCGGTGTAGCCCTGCTTGCGGAGCTCTTCGGAGATGAAGGCCTGGAGCTCCTTGCGGACGATGGCGCCCTTGGGGGTCCAGAGGATCAGGCCCTGGCCGACGTCTTCGTCGATGTGGAACAGGCGCAGCGACTTGCCGATGACGCGGTGATCGCGCTTGGCGGCCTCTTCCTTCTGCTTGAGGAACTCGTCGAGGTCGGCCTGGGTTGCGAAGGCGGTGCCGTAGACGCGGATGAGACGGTCGCTGTTCTCATCGCCGTGCCAGTAGCTGCTGGCCAGCGACATGACGCGCGCCGCGCCGATGCGCCCGGTGCTGGGCACGTGAGGCCCGCGGCAAAGATCTTCCCAGTTCTTGCCGGGCTCGCCGGTGACGTAGAACGAGAGCGGAGCGTTGGCATCGCGCGCGGGGGCCTCGCCGGCCATGGGCTTGCTGCCGCGGTAGACGCTGCTGGGCAGGCCCAGCGCGCGCTCGGCGTTGTCGACCTTGTACTTGTTGCCTTCCGAGCGCAGCTTGGCCAGGCCGGCCTGCGCGTCGACCTCGTAGCGGCAGAAGCGCCGATCTTCCTTGAGGATCTCGGCGATGCGCGCGTTGATCTTGTCAAAGTGCTCGGTCGAGATTTTCTTGCCCGCGGGGACGAACATGTCGTAGAAGAAGCCGGTGTCGGTGGGGGGGCCGTAGGCGAGGAGCACGTCCTTGCCGACGACGTCCTGGATCGCCTCGGCCATCACGTGCGCCGCCGAGTGGCGCATGAGATAGAGCGCGTCGGCGCTGGCGGCCTGCCCGGGCTTGGGGGCGGTGACGATGGCGACGGCGGCGTCGCGGTCGATCGGCGCGGAGAGGTCGCGGAGTTCGGCCCCCTTGCCGTCGCCGAGGTCGATCTTCACGCCCAGGGCGGCCTTGGCCAGTCCCGCGCCGATCGACGCGGCCAGCTCAGCGCCGGTGATGGGCTTGTCGAAGACCTTCTTGTCGCCGTTGGGCAGAGTGATGGTGGGCATGGTTCGGTCCTGAGAAAGTTCAGTTCTGGGCTGGTTCGGTTCTGGGCTGATTCGGTTCTGAGCGAGGAATCGAGAGTCGCCAACGAAAAACCCGGCCTGAGGTTGGCCGGGTCTGTGGAGTCATTCGTGCCCATCGCTGCCGGCGTCAGCGGTGGGGGGCCGTGGTCGTCGTCGTCGTGAGATTGGTGCCGGTCGGGAACATCAGAGACAATCTTTAGGCCCCGGGCCGGTCCGGGCAAGTGGGGCCCGGGCAAGTCGGGCCAGCCAAGTCGGGCCTCTCTGAGTGTTCCCGGGGTTCGTAGACTCGGGTGCCGATCTTCCCTAGGACGGAGGTACCACGATGGGTTTTCAGTCTGATCTTCGCGCACTGGTTCAGTCCATGTCCGCCTCGGCCACGCCGACCTCCTCGCCGAGCTCCTCGCCGAGCACCTCGCCGACGCCCGCCTCGATCTCGAGTTCGTGGGCCGAATCCGCCGAAGAAACGGGCATAATGCAAGCGGCGCTGGTGGACCAGAAGCTGCAGCAGCGCAAGCTCCAGCTCCAGACCCGCGGCCTTACCGAGACCGGCGCGCTGCAGGTCGCCTCAGGCCAGGCACCCAGTAGCTCCGTCGATGCGCTCAAGGTCGGCAACGCGCTCGGCAAGCCTCCCGCGGCGGCGGCGCCCCCGGCCTCGGGCGCGGCGGGCTAAGCGCGAGCCTCAGCCCTCGGTCACTTCAAAGAAGCCCAAGTGCCCCTCCGCGTGGCGCAGGTGCAGCTTGGTCCATTCCTCGTGCGTCATCGCGCCGAAGACGGGGTTGGGCTTCTCGGGCGGGGCGGCCTTGAGTCGCGCGATCGCCGCGCGGAACTGCGCGAGCCCTTCGGAGGTCGAGAGCGCGTCGGTGCCGTAGGTTCCGCCCGCGACGCCCGGGATGCGCATGCCCTTGGCCGGCGGCTTGTTCAGCACGGCGTTCTTCATGAGCCGCCCCAGCACGCGGATGATCCACGCCGGGGGCGGATACCCGCCGTCGAACCCCGCGTTGATCCACCACGCCAGGTGCCCCAGCGCCTGCCCGAGGCTCCAGTTGCCCAGGCACCGCACGCGCCCCTGCGCGTCGGCGGCGGCGAGGCCCTGCGCCTCGGCGAGGGCCTGATCCAGCGACGCGAAACGGAGCGCGCGCGTGGCGACCTGTTTGGTGTTGACGGGCCCGAAGCTGGCGGCGGTGGCGGGGGTCATGAACGATCCTTGGGCCGGACAGGTTTGTCGGCGGAAAGAATTTTCTGCAATTCTCGAAGACGATGCATCGAGATCCGATATATTGGTCATGGACAGGCCCCCGGCGTCCGTCACGCCCGCGCCCGTCCCGCACCGGAGCCCGACGTGTTCAGCAAGGACGCCACCAAGGACAACGCCCAGCTCATTGTCCTCTCGCTGCTCCGTGCGGGGCCCATGTACGGTTACGCGATCAGCAAGGAAATCGCGACGCGCAGCGAGAACTCGCTCCGCCTTACGCCCGGCGTGCTCTACCCGATGCTCCGCGAGCTTGAGCGCGACGGGCTGGTTGACGCGACGCTCGAACAGGTCCGCTCTGATCGGCGCGAGGGCGACGAGGCCTCGCCCGGCCGGCCCCGCAAGTGGTACACGCTCACCGCCAAGGGCCGGCGCAGGCTCGAATCCAAGCTCGCGGCCCACCGCGCGATGCAGGCGCTGCTCGGGCTCTTTATCCCCGCGCGCGGCAAGGAGGCCTCGCGGTGAGCACGCCCAGCGTCAAGCCCGTCTCCGGTCCGGGAAGCTCCGGTCCCGATGCTGCCCCGGCGCCGCTCCGGCTGAGCGCGGGCGACGACGCGATCCGGTCGTGGCTTTCGGTGCTGACGTCGATGCTCCGGCTGCCCGAGGCCCACGCCGCGTCGATCCGTGATGAACTGGAATCCCACCTCAGGTTGCGTGTGCGCGACCTCATGATCGAAGGCCATTCCGAGCCCCGCGCCGTGGGGCTGGCGATCGAGGAACTGGGCGACGCCGCGTCGCTCGCCCAGCGGTATCGGGACGCGTTTGAGAACCCCTTCAGGAGAAGACTCATGCACAGCGTGCTCATGCTCGCCGCCGGTGCGGCCGTGTCCGTCGGAACGCTCGCCGTGCTCAGGCCGCCGGTCTCCCCTCCGACTCAGGATCGGCCCGCTCAGGCCGGGCAGGCGCCGACGATGGTGAAGTCGCCGGCCATCCCTCCGCAGGTCGCGCTGCCGCCGCGGTCCGAGATCGCCGCGGGCGCGACGGCGCAGGTGATCCTCGAGTTGATCGTTGCGACCATGGGCCGCGAGCTGCTTATCAAGTGGGACGACCTCGAGCAGGCGGGCCTGAGCCCCGAGGCCAAGAGCGTGCGTCCCTTCGCCTGGACCGATCCGATCGAAGCGCTGCGGACCGTCGGCTCGGCGTTCGATCTGGCCGACCAGGAGCCGATGAGGCTGGCGCTGTATGACTTCCCGGAGCAGCCGTTTGTGAGCACGCAGGGCCAGGTCGCCGCGGCAAGCCGGATGGAAACTCGGACGATCGATGTCACTGGATTGCTCTCTCTGGCTGGACAGACGGGCAAGACCGAAGCGCTCGTGGAAGTCGTTCGGGCCGCGGTGTTCCCGGAGGTTTGGGACGTCAACGGCGGCGACTGCACGATTTCGAGCTTCGGTCCCCTGCTCGTGGTTCGCGCCCGTGACCCCGTTCAGTTGAAGATGAGAGACGTTCTGGATGATCTCGAAACCAAGCTGACCAAAGGCAAGCAGAATCGAGCGCAGAACCAGATTGATGTGTCGCGGCGGATCAACGAGAGCGCGATTGATCTCACGCGACTGAGTGAGACTCGATTCCTTCAAGTCCAGTACCTCAGAGCGAAGCAGGAGGAGCGCGGCACGATCTTCATCGGCGGCCTCGAGACCGACCTTCGCACCCGCATCCTCCGAGCGAAGCTTCCCGAGGGCACAACCTTCGCCCCCTCTCAACCCCAGAGCAGCGACCCGTTCGAGGCGCTGAACAAGATGCTGTCCGGGGCGGAGGTAGAGGTTTCGATCGACGCCGTGGATGCCGACGAGGGGCAGATTTGGATTCGATTCTTCGACCAGCGCGTCTCGATGCGGGGTTTCTCGGTCAAGGTGCCTGCGAGTCGAAACGCGATCGGCAAGCCCACGATCCCCGCGCCCCCGACCCAGCCCGCCCGCTGAATCGGTCGCCGGGCACCCCGGGCCCGCGTCGGGTATGCTCCGGCTGCCGTGATCTGTCCGTACTGCAACGCCAACGACGACAAGGTGATCGACTCGCGCGCCAGCGACGCGGGCAAGGTCATCCGCCGTCGGCGCGAGTGTCTCAAGTGCGGTCGGCGGTTCACGACCTACGAACGCGTCGAAGAGGCCGCGAAGCTCGTCGTCGTGAAGAAGGACGGCACGCGCGTGCCCTTCCACCGCGAGAACATCCTGCGGGGCGTCGAAGCGGCCTGCGGCAAGCGGCCGATCTCGCAGGGCGCGAAGGACTCGCTCGTCGATGAGGTCGAGGAAGAGCTGCAGCGCGAGTTCGAGCGCGAGGTGCCCAGCCGCACGATCGGCGAGCGCGTGATGCGCCGACTGCGCGACCTGGACGAGGTCGCGTTCATCCGCTTTGCGAGCGAGTACTACCAGTTCAAGGGCGTCGACGACCTCAAGAAGCAGCTCGACGAGCTCTCGGCCTGGCCTCGCAACGTGCCGGACCAGCAGCGGCTCTTCTAGACTCCTGCGCCCGAACCGGCTCCGACTGGGAGAAGCTCATGCGTCGCAACCCGCTCGTCTCGCGCCCTACCCCTGTGCTCGCGCTGCTGCTCGCGCTGGCGCCTCTGTCGGCGTGCTCCGGGTCGCGCTCGGGCGCGCGCCCGGCGCAGGCTCCCGCGAGCTCGACGTCGGGCCCGGAGTCCGCGCGGACGGGCGGGCGGTTGCCCTCGTTGGACGATGAGGCCCGCCGCACGGGCCGATCGGCGACGGTGACGGTCGCGAAGAAGAACGACTCGCCGGACTATGCCGCGCTGTTGCCCGCGGGCGCGGCGCCGACGCAGCCAGCGGCGAGTCAGCCCGTCGCGCAGGCGCCAACGGAGAAGGCCCCAGTTGCGACGGTGGCGAGTTCGTCGGCCGTCACGCCGGTTCCCGCGCCGGTCTCCTCGCCGGTCACTCCCGCAGCCACGACGCCCAAGCCCGAGACGACCGTCGCAGCGCGCCCCGCAGCTACGCCTGCCCCCGCGCCCGCCCCCGCCCCGGCACGGGTGGCAACAAGCGCGCGCGCTGCATCGCCAGCGCAGCCCGCCGCGCAGGCCCCGGCGCCCTCGCGGACCGCGGCGCGGTCGATGCCGACGCTGGATCAGCCCAACATCGATCGCCTGAAGCCCGCACCCGCACCCGCGACTTCGAGCACCGCCGCAGCGCCCGCGACGACGACCACACCCGCCGTGGCCAAGCCGACGCCCGCGCGCCCGGCGTTCCCGTCCGATCGTCCGTTGCCGACGCTCGACAATCCGTCGATCGACCGTGCGAATCCGAGCGCCCGGGCTCCGCGCGCCAACGGTTCGCCCGCGGCACCCAGCGCTTCGGCCCCCGCGACTGCCGCGCCCTCTGCGACCGCAGGCGGGCGCGAGCCGTTGCCGGGCATCAACGCCTCGGGCCGGACGACCGACGCACCCCGGCCCGGTTCGCGCGCGCTGCCGACGCTGACGGACCCCCGCGGCACGGGCGCGAGCCCCGCAACGGCCGTGAACCCGACTGGGGCGCCCTCTGCGCGCACCGCCGGCATGCCCGCGTGGTGGGTCGAGAAACCGACGATCGATGAGGGCGTGGTCCGCGTGAGCGCGTCGGGCGATGCGCCGACCGAGCGCGATGCGCGCCGGCTTGCGCTCGACGCGGGCCGGAGGCGCCTCACGCAGGCCCTGGGCTTTGCGCCCGGGACGACCGAGACCGAGCGCATTGAAGTGGTCACGCTTCCCTCGGGCAGCGTGCGCGTGATGGTGCTGGTGTCGGCGCCGGCCAAGCCGTGAGCCCTCGGCGATCCGCACTCAGCCGATGAACTTGGTCACCACTTCTTCGAGCGCGAGCGCCGCGAGGCCCGAGCGAGTCTGCGCGCCCCGGCGCAGCGTCTGGCCCGCCCAGGCGATCATCGGCGTCCATTCGTTCTGATCGGCCGCGCTGGTCCAGCGCCCCGCGCGCGGGCGCGCGAAGTGGTCGTGCAGCTTGAGCGTGCGGAGCGCGAGGGCTTCGACGGCGTCATCCGCGAAGGCGTGATCGTCCGCCGCGAGGGTCAGCGCGGCGAGCACGGTGAACGGTACGAGGTCGGGATCCTCGCCGATCTCGGTGCCCAGGTGGTCGGCGATCCAGAGCAGGAAACGCGCCGCGGGGGCGCCGAGCCCCGCGAATGAGGCTTCCATCGCGAGGCGGAAGATGTCGAACGCGCTGGCAAGGCCTTCGCCGCGGTGCGGAGCGTCGCACGCCGCACGCAGAAGCGCGGCCCGGCACATCGCGCGGGCGGTGCGGGCCTGATCGTCGGCAAGGCCCTCGCGCGGCTCGCCAAAGCGGAACAGGCTCAGCGCTTCGCGCAGTTCCCACGCCATCGGGATCTCGGGCACGCCCGAGGCGAGCATCGCGCGGATCTGGCGGTCGTTGACGTGAACCGGGCCGGCAAAGTCCGCGCCCGCGACCGCCGCGATCGTGTCCGAGCCGCTCCGGCCCTTGAGCGCCACACCCAGCGCGAGCAGCAGGCCCCGCTCGTCGGCGTCCAGCGGCATGGTCGTGCGAGGGCGAGCGTGCCCCCGAGCGTCTTTCGGCGTCCCCGTCATGCCGCTATTCTAAAGGAGCCATGCTGAAGAAACTCGCCCCGTCCGCCGCCGATGTCTTTGCCGATCTCCGCGCCCGCGGGCTTGTCCGCGACGGCATGACCGTGATGGTCGGCGGGTTCGGGCTCTGCGGCATTCCCGAGCAGCTCATCATCGCCCTCCGCGATTCGGGCGTGAAGAACCTGACCTGCATCTCCAACAACGCGGGCGTCGGCAACCCCGAGCCCTGGGGCCTGGGCCTGCTGCTTCAGACGCGCCAGATCCGCAAGATGATCTCGTCGTACGTCGGCGAGAACGACACCTTCGAGAAGCAGTTCCTCTCGGGCGAGCTCGAGGTCGAGTTCAACCCCCAGGGCACCCTCGCCGAGCGCATCCGCGCGGGCGCCGCGGGCATCCCCGCGTTCTACACCGCGACTGGCGCGGGCACGATCGTCGCCGACGGCAAGGAGACGCGTTCGTTCTATCGCCCCAGCGACGGCGTCTGCGGCGCGACGATCCCGGGCAAGGGCTACGCGGGCCGCGCGGGCTCCGCGCCTCAGACCGGTTCTCCGCGTGAGTATGTGCTGGAAACGGGCCTCTACGCCGACCTCGCGCTCGTGAAGGCCTCCAAGGCTGACGAGTTCGGGAACCTGGTCTTCAACAAGACGGCGCGGAACTTCAACCCGATGATGGCCCAGGCCGCGGCATTCGTCATCGCCGAGGTCGAGGAGATCGTGCCCACCGGCACCATCGACGCGGATCAGATCCACACGCCGGGCAACTACGTCGATCGCCTCGTGAAGACCGCGAGCGTCAAGCGCATCGAGCAGCGGACCGTCCGCGCGGGCTGATTTTCTGGAACAACTCAGGCCTTGCGGGCCCACGAGCAGACGCAGATCCCGAGCGTGAGGCCGCGCTGCTTGATGTCGGTGAACCCGGCCTCGGCAAGGGCGCTCGCCATCTTCGCGCGGTCCATGAACGTCGAGACGGAGGCGGGCAGGTACTTGTACGCGCCGCTGGTGTCGCGCGCGATCGCGGTCGCGGTGATCGGCATGATGCGGGCGCAGTAGAAGTCGTTCAGCCAGCGCGCGATCGGAAACCGCGGACGCTCGAACTCAAGGATCACCACGCGCCCGCCGGGCCTGAGCACGCGGAAGAATTCGCGCAGCGCCTTCATCGGCTCGCTCACGTTGCGGATGCCGAAGGCGATCGAGACGACGTCAAAGCTCGCGTCGGCAAAGGGCAGGCGCATCGCGTCGCCCTCAAGGTACGTGACCTTGCCGCCGGCCTTGTGCGTCCGGCGTTTCTGCTGCGCGACGAGCAGCATCTCGTGGGTGAAGTCCAGGCCCACGACCGACTCGGCGGGCGAGTCGGCGAAGGCCTGCGTGAGGTCGCCCGTGCCGCAGGCGACGTCGAGCACGCGCTCGCCCGCGCGGACCGCCGCGGCCTTCACGGCAAACTTGCGCCAGGCTTGGTCGCGCCCGAGCGAGTGCACGCGGTTGTTCAGGTCGTACGACCCCGCGATCGCCGCGAACATCCGCCGGACCTTTTCCGCCTTGCGCCCGTGCCCGTGCGGGTCACGCAGCTCCGGGTCCGCCCAGGCCGGCTCGCCGGAAGCCGTGCCCGCAGCAGGGCTTGCGCTCGCGGGCCCTGCGGGGGTGGCCGAACCGGGCGTGGGCTGGTGCGTCGAAGTCATGCGGGGAGGCTTTCCGGGGCGGGGGCGGGTGTGCGGTGAAGTGGCGGGGGACAGACTCCAACGATACGGCGCGTGCGGTATCGTTTCGGGCCTCAGAGTCTGCGGATTCGCCTCAGCCCGTTCGCACGCTGGAGAAGCTCATGGTTGCGCGTCGCCAGTTCGGTCGCCAGTTCGGTCGTTCCCTTCGCCTCGCGCTCGCCGCGGGGATGCTCGCCTCGCTCGCCGCCTGCTCGGTGAACCCCGCGACGGGGCAGCGACAGTTCAGCATGATCGGCCGGAGTCAGGAGATCGCGCTGGGCTCCGAAGCGCAGCCGCAGCTCACGGCCGAGTACGGCGGTGAGATTCCCTCGGCGTCGATCAGGAGCTACGTCCGCACGCTGGGCCAGAACCTCGCGCAGCACACCGAGGCCGACTATCCCTCGCTGCCGTGGGAGTTCACGGTGCTCAATTCCGAGGTGATCAACGCCTTTGCGCTCCCCGGGGGCAAGGTGTTCATCTCGCGCGGGCTGATGCAGAAGATGACCAACGAGGCGCAGCTCGCGGCCGTGCTCGGGCACGAGATCGGGCACGTCACCGCGCGGCATGCCAACGACGGGATCTTCCGCCAGACCATCGCGGGCCTGGGCACGAAAGTCGCCGAGGCCGCGGCGGGCGCGGAGGTTGCCAATGCCGTCGACACCGCGGGCAACCTCATCGTCCTGCGCTACTCGCGCAATCAGGAGCTGCAGGCCGACGCGCTGGGCATGCGCTACATGACCAAGGCGATGTACAACCCGCAGGGCGTGCGGCAGGTGATGGAGATCCTCAAGGCCGCGGCGGGCGGCTCGGGGGGCGGGCTCGACTCGTTCTTCTCCACGCACCCCGATCCCGACGCGCGCATCCAGCAGGCCGACCGGCTGATCGCCTCTGAGTACAGCTTCACGCAGGGCGATGCGCGCTACAAGCTCAACGAGTCCGAGTTCCGCGCGAACTTCCTCTCCAAGCTCTCGTCGCTCCCGCCCGCGACGCCTTCGGCAAGGACCGTCGCGCGGCTGCCCGACGGCCGATTCGA
Source organism: Planctomycetota bacterium (assembly GCA_033763435.1). Classification (GTDB taxonomy): domain Bacteria; phylum Planctomycetota; class Phycisphaerae; order Phycisphaerales; family UBA1924; genus JANRKN01. The sequence goes on along the minus strand of JANRKN010000015.1, from coordinate 10,962 downwards.
CCTGCGCAACACCGCGTCATGGTGCGGCGTGTGCGCGGCACAGCAGAGCCATTCGCCGCAGGCCCGGGCGCACACACACGCCCCGACGCCGGTGGATGGCGCCGCTCTCGCGTCGCGCTGATTACTTCGCGAGCTTCCAGAACCTGCGCCAGTTGGCGCCCTTGAAGCCTTCGAGTTCCGCGGGCGTCCAGCCGCGCCGCGCGAGGCCTTCGAGGAGCCGATCCAGGTGCGCGGGCAGGTCGACGCCCTCGGGCATCATCGCGGCGGAGAACCCGCCGTCCATGTCCGAGCCCAAGCCCAGGAGGTCGCGCCTTCCCATCAGCGCCGCGGCGTGCTCGGCGTGGTCGCACCACTGCTCGATCGTCGCGCGCGGACTGCGCGCTGCGCCCGGGACGATGAAGGGCGTAAAGACATTCAGCCCGATCATGCCGCCCCGGCGCGCGATCTCGCGGATGGTCTCGTCGCGCAGGTGTCGCTGCCTCGGGCCGCCGCCCGGCGCGTCGACGATCGATCGGCAGTTGGAGTGCGATGCGATCACCGGGCGGTCGGTCCGCGTCAGCAGCTCGTCGAGCGCCGCGTCTGAGAGGTGGCTCAGGTCGTGCACGAGGCCGAGGGCGTCCATCGCGGGGATCATCGCGCGGCCTAGGTCGGTCAGGCCCTGCGTGTCGGTGTTGCCGCCCGCGTAGCGCGAGGCGCGCGCCCACGTGAGCCCGATCGCGACGACGCCGCGGCTCTTCCACCACGCGAGCTCGTCCGGGCCCGAGATCGGATCCGCGCCCTCGACCAGGATGCCGATCGAGAGCGGCGCAGTGGTCGGTGTGGTGGTCGGCGCGCTCCCGAAGAAACTCACGCGCCCCTCGCTCGCCCAGCGGTGGTACAGCTCGAGCTGCGCGACCCCCGCGGCCCTGGCGCCCGCGGCATCGCCCGAGGCATAGCCCAGGCCCGGCTCGCTCCCGCCTGTCTCCGTAAACACCGTCGCGAGCGCATGCGTCACGCGCCCGGCGCTCAGGGACGGCAGCGTGACCGCGCCCGGCTGATCGGGCCCGCCCGCGCGCGTCGGGTCCTCCGCGAGCATGTCGCGCCCAGCACGCGCGATGTACGCAAGGTCCAGGTGCGCATCGAACCAGCCGGGGGTGTGTGCCATCGCCAGGAGCCCTTTCCTGCGGCAAAGCACGGCCCAATGTGCGCCGCGTGCCGCCCAGCGACGGTAGACTGGAAGCTATGGCCCGTCACGAACTCACCCGCGCCGGCTCGCGCAGCTTCACCCTCAACTGCCCGGTGTGCGATGCGCCGATGGACAAGCTCCAGCTCGAGGGCGTGACGGCCGACCGCTGCGGCGAGTGCGGCGCGCTCTGGCTGGATCCTGCGGATTTCTCCGCGGCCCAGAAAGACAAGTCCCTCGCCGAGGCGCTCGACAAGGCCTGCTCGGGCCCGCAGCCCACCGCGGCCGGGCGCAAAATCCGCTGCCCGCGCGACGGCGAGCCCCTCACCGAGTTCGCTCACCCCGAACAAGCGCACGTCAAGCTGCACAAGTGCAAGTCGTGCTTCGGCATCCTGCTCGACGCGGGCGAACTGCGCGACCTGGCGACCTTCACGCTCGGCGAACGGTTGCGCTCGCTCTTCGGCAAGGGCTGAGTCAGCGGAGTATGCCGACGGGTCCGAACAACATCATGAAGATGTACGAGAGCACGAGAATCGCGACGTAGGCTGCGATGATGCCCAGAAACACGCCGAGCGCGATTGTCAGCACCGGGCGCTGGATCAGGCTGGCCTGAATCGTGCTGGTGATCTGCGATGAGGGCAGCTCAACGACCTCGGCATCGGTGGGCAGCATGCCCGGCTGGGTTTCGTAGCAGTTCCAGGAGATGTGCCCCTCGCGCCGGAGCCGCGCGTCGATGTCGCGCCGATCGCCCGCGCGGTAGTAGCGCGTGATCGTCTCGCCCCCCGCGGTCATGATGACGACCTGATAAACCTTCATGACGACCCCCTTGGCTTGGTTTGCTGCCGGTTAGTTCACGGTCTCGATGCGGTCGGGGATGATGACCTCGGCCTCGGTGAGCTGCTTGAACTGCTCCACGCTCACGTCCGCCGCGAGCTCCTTGAGCACGAACCGGCGCTTGGCGCGGTCCATCTCCAGCACGCACAGGTCAGTAATGACCATGTCGACGCACGCGCGCCCGGTCAGCGGCAGCGAGCACTGCTTCACGAGCTTCGCGGCGTTGCCCTTGGCGACGTGTTCCATCGTCACGACCACGCGCCGGACGCCCGCGACCAGGTCCATCGCGCCGCCCATGCCCTTGACCATCTTGCCCGGCACCATCCAGTTTGCCAGGTCCCCTTCCTGCGAGACCTGCATCGCGCCCAGGATGCACAGGTCGATGTGCCCGCCGCGGATCATCGCGAAGGAGTCGGCGCTGGAGAAGAAGCTCGCGCCCTTGCGCGCGGTGACGGTCTGCTTGCCCGCGTTGATCAGGTCGGGGTCGACCTCGCTCTCGCGCGGGAAGGGTCCGATGCCCAGCAAGCCGTTCTCGGATTGCAGCCACACGTCCATGCCCTCGGGCACGGCATTGGCGACCAGCGTCGGCATGCCAATGCCGAGGTTGACGATGTACCCGTCGCGGAGTTCCTTCGCGGCGCGGTGCGTGATCTGGTCCCTGGTCAGCGGCATGCAACCTCCGGCGTGCGTTCCCCAACAGTCACGAGTGTACCGACCTTCCGCGCGGTACTCTCAGGCCCGTACGCTTGGCACGTCCGTCGAAGAAGGAGACCCCCAATGGCCCACGCCGGAGCTGCCGCCGCCGCCCACCGCGCCGCGATGAACGCCCTTGCCGCCGCCGCGAGCGTGGGGGGTGACGCCGGGGGCACGATCGACTTTCTTTATCTCTCGATCTCGCAGCACGTGCTCGCGCTGGACCCGACGACGGGCCAGGAACTCTGGCGAACCAAGCTGCCTCAGGCCAGCAGCATCGTGACGCTGCTCGCGCGCGGGCCGTATGTGTTCGCGGGGCTCAGCGGCTACGTGCACGCGCTGGACCGCTTCACGGGCAAGATTCTCTGGTCCAACGAGCTGAAGGGTCTGGGCTACGGGCAGGTCGTGATGACGATGCCCGGCGGGACCGACGCGGGGACCGATGCCGCCGCAGGCGCCGTGCAGGGCGATGCCGACGCCTCGGCCGCGATGTGAGCCGCGGGGCACCAAGGTCCGGAAATCCGAGGCGAGGGCCCGCGGGAAGGTCCGAGAAAGGTCCGAGAAACGGTCCGGGGGCTGTCGGTTGCGTGGGTTATCCGGACGCGCGGCATTTCCGGACTTGGGGCGCTCTTTGCGCGTGTGCGCATTCATGCAGCGCCAGCCCTGCGCACCGATACGACACTCCGACCCGGGCGCGCCCTCGCGAGCCGCCCGGACCGTCGCTGGCGGGGACCGCCGGTGCTCCATGATATTTCGCCGCGGCTTGGGTTGAACCGGAGCGCGGAGTCACGGATGACACAGGATCCCACCCATGCCGCAATCCTTTGACCACGAGGCCCTCGTCGAACGGTTCTTCGAGACGCTGATCAACGGCGACCGCCCGGCCGCCCGCGCCGTCGTCGACGACGTCGTGAACGCCGGGTACACCCCCGACGAGGTCATCACCGAGCTCTTCTGGCCCACCCGCGAACTCTTCGAGAAGCTCTACCGCACCGACCAGCTCTCGCAGATCTCCTATCAGTACGCCTCACGCCTGCTGCGCGTGCTCGTCGATCAGAACGCCTCGCGCCTGGCGCGCCACACCTTCGAGAGCCCCGTGGGCAGCGGGCAGAACCGCCTCGTGCTCGCGTACTGCGGGCCCAGCGACGCGGAAGAGCTCGGCGCGCAGATGGCCGTCGATCTGCTCGAGGCCGGCGGCTTCACCGTCCGCTTCGCGGGCGGCGGCGTGCCCGCGGACGAGATCCACGCGCAGGTCCAGGACCTCAAGCCCCACGCGCTGCTGATGTTCTGCTCCGCCGCGGCCGACCTGCCCGGCATCCGCCAGCTCTTTGACACCCTCCGCGAGATCAACGCCTGCCCGAACACGCAGTTCGTCGTCGGCGGCGGGGTCTTCAACCGCGCCGAGGGCCTCGCGGAAGAGATCGGCGCCGATCTGTCGGCGACCGACCCGCTGGAGCTGGTCGATCTGATGATCGCCAAGCCCGCGGCCCGGGCCGTCAAGACCCCCTCGCTGGCCCCCGCGCCCCGCCGCGCTGAGCAGCGCAAGGCCGCCTGAGGCAAGGACTTCCAGACATCCCACGCCCCCGTGTTCACCCCGGCTCCGCAGGCCGGGGTGTTTTTTTTCGTCAACTTCGCAACGGGCCCGGGGCGATCGCCTCTACAAACGACGGGGGTGGGTGGGGCGTGGGTGGGGGTGGGCATCGTGAGGGTGGGGGGGTGTGAAGTTTGGAGTGACGCACGACGCGGAACGTGAACTGATCGGGCGAGTGAAGGCCGGCGACCGTGCCGCCGCCGCGGAGTTGGTCCGCGCACATCAGGCCCGGCTCTACGGCTACATCCTGCGGGTCAGCGGCAACGCGACGCTGGCCGAGGACGTTGTGCAAGAGGCGATGGTGAAGGCTCTGCTGCACATCCACACGTTCAACGACCGCTACCGGTTCTCGACCTGGCTCTTCACGATCGCCCGGCGCGAGCTGTCGAGCGCGCTGGACGCGATCCGCAGGCGCCCGCGCGTGGCCGAGAGCGTCGAGTCGCTGAGCCTCGCCGCAAGGCCGCGCTTTGCCCCGCCCGACACCGAACGGCGCGAGGACGTGGACCGGTTCCTGCAAGCCCTGCAGCGCCTGCGCCATGTCGAGCGCGAGGTGATCCTGATGTTCCATCAGCTCGAGATGCCCATCGAGGCGATCGCGCTCGAGCTGAAGCTGCCCGACGGCACGGTGAAGAGCCACCTGCACCGGGCGCGCGCCCGGCTGAGGCGGATCCTCACCGGCACGTGGGACGAGCCCGCCCGCGCGGGCGCCGTCGAGCCCGATCAACCGCCACGCGGGGAGACCATGCCATGACGAACAACCTTCCTCCGCGGGGCCCCAGGCGTGACCCATCGCGCGATGAGCCTGTGGGCGGCTCTCGGGCGGGCGAGAGCGATTCGCTCAAGGACCTGATCGAGGGCCGGAGCGATTCGCAGACCCGCGCCGAGGCGATGCTCAATGAGTTTCTGGATCGTCGTCCTTCGCCCGGCGCGCGTCGGAACCGAGCGATGGCCGAGCAGAATGAGCTGCTCGCCTCGGCGCTGCGCGATGCCGAGCCGATGCTGCGGGAGCTGGAGCGCGCGCCCGGCGCGCCCGACCTGACGGGCCGGGTGCTGACGGAGCTGGAGCTGCGCGAGCCCTTGCACCGCACGCGTCGGCGCGCGACGGACTGGTGGCGTGTGTCGATCTACACGGGCCTGGCCGCCGCGATTGCCGCGGCCATCTTCTGGGGCCCGGGCTTGCCGACCTTCCCGAACGCGCCCAGACCCGTCGATCCGCCCCGGCGTGCCGAGAAGCCCCCGGAGCCGGTTCCCGCGCCTGCACCGGGGCCGCGCGTGGGCCACCTCGCGGGCCGGGGCTTTGAGGGCGCGTTCGGACGCTACAGCTTCGCGAGTCCCAGCGACGAGTTCGCGAGCCTGCGTGGCTCGTGGCTCGCGCTCGGGGGCAGCGGCGGGGCCGACACCACGGGCGCGCGCCTGCTGCGGTCCTACGCGCTGCCCGAGGGGCTGATCCGTCGGAGCGAACCCCTGGAGTTCTTCGCGATGCGCGTGCGGCCCGAGTTGATGCGCCCCGAGCCTGAGCCGGCCGCACTTCTGCGGGCCCAGCCGGGGGAGTGAGGCGACGGCAAGTTTGTTCTGGGTGCCCCGACCCGCGGAGCCCACGCACTGGTGGGCGACGCGCGTCGGGCCCAACGGCCCGAGGCTCAGGATCTCGCCCACGGGCTCGATCCTTCGACTCGGGGCACCCGGCCGTGGCACCCAAGACAGAGTTCGCGCGTCGGGTGATTCGGCCCGAGGCGCAGGAACTCGCTTCGCTCGATCCTGCGACTCGGGGCACCCTGACTCGGGCCACCCGCTTCCAAGAACGAACAAGGCCGACCCGTGAGGGCCGGCCTTGAGGATGAACGGGACGATGCCCGGGCGGTTACTTGCCGATCTCGGCGACGCCGCCCTGACGCATCGGGCTCGGCGGCTTCTTGGGATCGGGCGGGGGCTCGGCGGGGGGCGGGGCGGCCTGCATCATCTGGTCGGCGATCTTGTCGGCCTGCGACTGCGTGTTCTGGTCGACCTTCGGGCCCGACGAGAACACGAAGTTGTACAGCAGCACACCGATCGCCGCGAGCACGAGCACGCCCAGCACCGCGAGCTTCACGGGCGAGGCTTTGGGACTGTCAGACATCGAACCTCCTTGCGGTCAGACCGTCTTGGGACGAAACGTGGAGAGGGCGATCAGCGGTCGCGCCCGCGGATGCCGTTGCGGGTCGCCCAGAAGTAGGCGGGCTGGACGCGGTTGGTCTGGGCGCGCTTGTTGTCCCAGACAAAGCCGCTCTCGGGCCCGTAGCCGTAGTTGTTCAGTTCGGTGTCCGAAGGCTCCCAGAGGCCCGAGGGCTGGGGGAGCTTGTTGTCGGTGGGGATCTGGGCCGCGGGCTGATCGGTCGTGTTGCTGATGATCGTCTGCATGTTGATGTTGGCGCCCGACCCGTCAGAGAACAGCACGTTGGGCTGGCTCTTGGCGGTGTTCCACTGAGGCTGGTTGATCCCCACGTAGTCGCGCGCCTCGAACAGCATGACCTTCTGCGAGGGCGTCAGCACGTCGGAGATCTTGTTCCGGCGGAAGAAGAAGCGGTTCTGAGGCGTGCCCGTGATGCGCGTCTGGTTGGCAAAGCGCTCGGGGCGCTGCCAGAACACGGGCGGGTACCAGTACGACGAGGGGCCCACGTACGAGTAGTCCGTCGCGGCCTGGCCGGTCGTGTCGCGATAGAGCTGCTGGAGCGTCCGGTCGCCCGGCGCGATGTACGACTTGTTCCGGCTGAACTCCTCGCCCACTTCCTGGTACATCGTCGACGCCCAGAAGTAGCCCCACGTCTCTGAGCCCTGCGTCGAGTTGCACGGGCCCTGATTGTCAAAGCACCAGCCCACGCGGCACGTCTGGTTCTTGTACCAGAACCACGCGTACGGAGCCGAGCCCGGCGGGCAGGCCTGGTCGCTGAACGGGTTCAGCACGTCGTCCTTGTTCCGGCCCTGGTACTCGGCCATGTAGGTGGTGTTGCCCTTCATGTTCGCGAGCGACACCAGGCGCTGCGCCGCGCCACGGGCCTTGCCCAGCGCGGGGAGCAGGATGCCGATCAGCAGCGCGATGATCGCGATCACCACCAGCAGCTCGATCAGCGTGAAGCCGCGAGCGACGGAACGACAACGAGAGCGAAGCTTGGACATCAGTCCACTCCTGTCAAGTCCCCTGAGAGGGGGCGTGGTTGGCTTGCCAGAACGGTCAAGCCCCGGAACGGCTCCGGTCGGCGCCGTGCAGAACGCACAGGCCCGATCGATACTTCGCACCAGCGTACCACAAGATTCCAGAAATTTGCAACCGGGCTCGGAAGATCCCCTGAGAACTCCCCTGTGCTCCACATTCGGGCGGCAATGCGGAGCGCGCGGTGGGGAATGATGCGGGCTTGGGCGTCAAGTTTTCGCGGGGTTGAGCAGTTCGAGGGCCTGGGCGACGCTTCGCACGGCCGTCACTTTGAGCCCGCGGACGTTGGCGGTGCGCACGTCGTCGCCCTTGGAGCGAGGGACAATGAGGTGGGAATATCCGAGCCGCTCGGCCTCGCGGAGGCGCTGCTCGGTGTGGGGGACGGGGCGGATCTCGCCCCCGAGGCCGACCTCGCCGAAGGCCGCGGTCGCGGGCGGGAGCACGTGCCGACGCTCCGCCGAGGCGATCGCGAGCAGGAGCGGAAGGTCCGCGCCCGGTTCGTTGACGCGCAGGCCCCCGACGGCGGAGGTGAAGACGTCGCGGTCCGCGAGGCGAATCTCCGCGTGCTGTTCGAGCACGGCGATCAGCATCGCCATGCGCCCCGGATCGACGCCCGAGGCCTTGCGCTTGGCGGCGCCCACAAAGCCCGTCGCGGTGAGGGCCTGCAGCTCGACGAGCACGCAGCGCGAGCCCGAGAGCACCGGGCAGACGCACGAGCCCGGGCGGGGTTTGTCGGAGAGGGTGATCGAGGCGAGCGCGGCGCCGTCGGAGGCCTCGCGCAGGCCCGACGAGCCCATCTCGAAGAGGCCAATTTCCAGCGTGGTGCCGAAGCGGTTTTTGACCGCGCGCACGACGCGGTGCGCGTGGTAGCGGTCGCCCTCGAAGGTGAGGACGACGTCGACGAGATGCTCGAGCAGGCGCGGGCCGGCGAGCGTGCCGTCTTTGGTCACGTGGCCCACCAGCAGGATCGCGACGTTGGCGAGCTTGGCGAGGTACGCGAGCTCGGCGGAGCATCGGCGCAGCTGCGTGACCGAGCCGGGCGAGGCGGGCACGTCGGCCTTGTAGATCATCTGCACCGAGTCGATCACCACCACCGCGGGCTGCACCCGGCGCACCTGCTCGATGATCCGCGCGAGGTTCGTCTCCGCAAGGATGTACAGCGACTCGCCCGCGTGCACTTCATCGGGCGAACTCGCGACCAGCCCCAGGCGCTGGGCGCGCAGCTTGATCTGCTCGGCGGACTCTTCGCTCGAGACGTACAGCACCCGCGGCGCGCGCGCGGGGTCGAGGCGCGTGGAGGCCGAGCCCGAGGCCCAGGCGCCCGCGGCCTGCAGCAGCAGCGTGGACTTGCCGATGCCCGGTTCGCCGCCGATGAGCACGACCGAGCCGGGAACGAGCCCGCGCGTGCCGTCGGGCGAGGCGCCCAGCACGCGGTCGAGCTCATCGATGCCCGACGCGAGGCGCTGGGTTGGGCCCGCGGAGGCGTTGATCTCCGAGAGCGGGCGCGCGGGGTTGGAAGCGGGGTTGCCGGTGGGGTTGGAGGCGTCGTCGGACGCGAAGGCCGCGGCGATGTCGGCGACGAGTCCTCGCTGGGGGTCTTTGGCGGCGCTGGGGTCGAGGGTGGTTTCTTCGAGCGCGTCCCACGAGCCGCAGTCCGGGCACTTGCCCATCCAGCGCGGGTGGGATGAGCCGCAGGACTTGCAGAGGAAGATGCGGCGGGCTTTGGCCATGCGGAGCGAGCGTAGCGGCATCGCGGGTACGGCGGATGTTGGGGCCCGGGGCTCGAATGCGCCCGCTGGGCGGTTACCATGCCCCAGCGATGAGCGAGCCGGGCCCGCAGCAGGGACGCCAGACCGAGGGTGAAGCGCAGAGCGGCGGGAAGCCTCCCGCGCACGAGGGCCCGGCCCATTCGCACGGGCATCATCATTTTCACGGGGCGCTGTCGAGGCTGCGGTCGTGGTTTGACCCCGTCGAGGCCGCGGCGGTGCTCAAGCGCGCGCGTCAGCGTCAGCGCGTCACCCGGCGCGTGAAGCGTGCGGCGTGGATCACGGCCGCCGTCGCGGGCGGGCTGCTCGGGTCGTACTGGCTGGTCACGCAGAGCTTCCTGACGCGCTGGGTCGTGCTCGCGCAGATCCGGCCCCAGCTCGAGCCGATGGGGCTGGATGTCGCGGCCTCGGGCGTGCGCTGGATGGGCGGGACGTGGGTGGAGCTTCGGGGCGCGCGGGTGACGGCAACCGGCATCGAGGGCCGGGCCGGCACGCTCTTTCAGGCGCGGAGCCTGCGCGTGCGGATCGATCCCGACGCGATCACGGGCAAGGCGCAGGGCGCGGGCGTGCTGGAGGTCGAGCTCGATGAGCCGGTGGTGCGCGTGAGCGTGAACCCGGCGGGTGAGTTCAACATCGCCAAGCTGACGCTGCCGTCGGCCGACAAGCAGGTGGGCGTGCTGCCGCGGGTTGAGGTCAACGGCGGCGCGATCGAGATGGGCGAGCACGAGCTCGACGGGACCTATCGCCCGTTGCAGCGCATCGAGGTTTCGGGGCTGGTCGAGCGCGACCCTTCGGACCGCGAATACCGCATCCGCTTCCGCGAGCTGCCCGGGCGCGCGCCGGGCGAAGCGAGCGCCGAGGAGAGCGGCCCCGCGCCCCTGACGGGCATGCGCGTCGAGGGGCGCTTTGATGCCGACGAGCTGGAACTGAGGCTCGACAACGTGGACTTCAGCGCGTGGTCGGCCGAGCGCGTGCCCTCGCGCTATCGCGAGTACTACCGGCGGATGGACCTCAAGGGCAAGGGCCGGGCGCAGATGGCCTATCGCTTCGCGCGCGGCGGCGTCGTCGCGGGCTCGCGCGTCACGCTCGACCTGGAGGACGTCGAGGTCGGCCTGCCGCCGCAGGCGCTGGGCACCGACGACACGGGCGAGGCCTGGGCGCGGATGCGCGGCGTGCGCGGGCTGATCGACTTCGACGCCGGGCGCATCATCGCCGACATCTCGGGCAAGCTCGAAGAGCTGCCTTACAAGGTCCGCGTGCGCTGGGACGGGCCCGAGCCCGACGCGGCCTTCCGCGCGCTGGTCGAGGCGGGGCCCTTCACGCTGCTGGAAAAGCCGCGGATCCTGCGGTTCGCGTCCGACACGGTGCGCTACCGCCTCGCGCAGTTCGGCAACCCCACCGGGCAGGTCGAGTCGCTCGTGCAGGTCGAGCGCGAGGCCCCCGCGCGCAACGAGCAGGGCCAGCCCGTTGCGGCGCCCATCCGCACCTTCGGCGCGCTTTATCTGTCCGACGTCAAGGCCAAGTTCTGGCGCTTCCCCTACCCGTTCGAGAACCTCAAGGGCACCGTGCGCTTCACGGAAGACGAGATCGTGCTCGAGGAGATCTCGGGCACGAGCCCGCGCGGCGCGACGATCGTCGCGACCGGGCGCATCTCGCCCATCGACGACAACGCCGCGGTGAACATCGACGTCAAGGCGCGGGGCGTGCCGCTGGACGACCTGATGGAAGA